>CAYNNP010000230.1:0-10396 GCA_964398215.1 uncultured Pirellulaceae bacterium
GAAACTGGACGGCACAAAGTCGGGCTGCATCTCTGGGACAGAGATGGCCACTTTTAACCCATTGACGACATATCGTTTTTGTCTGTGCGGCTGCGTTTTTGCAAATACAGCTTGATGGGAACTTCGCCGTACGGAAGGTGGTCTCGGAAAACTCCCAGCAAGTATCGGCGGTAGTCATTCGCGAATGCGCGCGGGTCGCTGCACATCAAGACTACTGTTGGTGGTTCGACGGCAACCTGGGTCGCGTAAAAGATCTTGGGGCGCCGATTTTGGAACATTGGCGGTTGGTGAGCCTCCACGGCTGCTTTGATCAATCGATTCAAGTTGCCAGTGGTAACGCGTTCACGCCCTTGCTTGAAAAGCATTGTCGAATGATTCAAAAGCGCTTTAACGTTCTTGCCTGTTTGACCAGTGACAAACGCGATCGGCGCGTACGCCAGCGTAGGAAACTGGCTGCGCAGATACCGAACCCAGCGATCCGTTGTTATCGCGCCCGCATAAAGATCCCATTTATTGATCACAAAGATCACGGGTTTGTAATTCTCGATCACGTAACCCATCAACTGCTTGTCGACTTTGCTGACTGGCTGCGAGGCATCAAAAAACATCAGCACAACATCGGCACGCCTAATACTCCGTTGGGCGCGGTGCAAGCCATAGAACTCCAAATCTGTTCGCTGGCTTTTACGTTTTCGCAGTCCCGGCGTGTCAATCGCGATAAACGTCTGTCCGTCCATTTCAAAGTGAACGTCAACGCTGTCGCGAGTCGTACCGGGAACCTCACTGACAATCATCCGATCGGCTTCGGACAACGTGTTGACAAACGTGCTCTTGCCGACGTTTCGGCGCCCCACAATTGCAACTTTCATCTTGGGGTCTTCGACCACACTGTCGTCTTGCTCTGGTAGCCGGTCGGCAATCAACTGCAAAAGATCGTCACGGTTTCGGTTCTGAGTCGTGCTAACACGAATCAGATGCCCACGCCCGAGCTTACGAAATTCATCTGCATGAATATCCTGGTGATCTTGGTCGCACTTGTTGACCACTAACACGACAGGCACATCCACCCCACGCAGCCGCTCCGCCACATCGATATCCAGTGGCATCATTCCGGTCAGTGCGTCGACGGTCAGCAAAATCACGTCCGCAGAATTGATCGCGATCTCGATCTGACGCGTGACGTCCTCGGTCAAGTCATCCGAATCAACGACACCCATGCCACCGGTATCTGTCAGTTCGAAAAACTTGTCCTCATGCTCGATCAAAGTCGTCATTCGATCGCGCGTAACGCCCTCGTAGTCGTCTACAATTGCCAAGCGACGACGTGCGATCCAATTAAAAATGCTGCTCTTGCCAACGTTGGGACGTCCGACAATCGCGACCTTAGGTACTGCCATGGAAGATCAATTGTTCAATATGTTTCAAACCGCAAATGTTATTCTCGCCAGCAGGTTTGAAACAGGTCTAATGCGCTGGACTCTGGTTGATGGGGGCAAAAAGGAATAAATTGACCCTTCGTTGACCCCATAGTAACGATAGTCATCCTTTAGGTCCCAACATGCCCAAACCAATTGATGCCGACGACATTGCCGATCAATCAGCCGTTTTGATGCGTCATTTGCAATCTGCCGGAATCGCATTTGTTCCGCAGCCGGATTCCGATGAAGTCGAAAACTGGGTTAATCGGATGACAGTCGTTCGCCCTGACGGTGATTCGTCTACTGAACCGGCGGTGGCCAAACCAGTCGCCGCTTCACCAACTGAGACCAACCGCGTCGCAGAATCACCCGCTCCAATTTCCAAACCAGCACCCGCGCCAGCGAGTCCGGCACCGGTTGTGCTGGACGAAGCCACCGAGCATTACTCGGGAGTTGCTTTGCCACAGGCAGATCGGATTCTGCAGTTGCAAACGCTGGAGCAACAAGCTGCCCAGTGCACCCAGTGCAATGTGCTATCACAGTGCCGATCCAAAACGGTGTTTGGCGAAGGTAGTCCGTCGGCACGAATTGTGTTCTTTGGTGAAGGCCCAGGAGCCGACGAGGACAGGACGGGGCGACCGTTTGTTGGAAAGGCTGGTCAGTTACTGACAAAGATGATCGAGGCTTGCAAACTGCAACGAGAGGATTGCTATATCTTGAACACTGTCAAATGTCGTCCGCCGGGAAACAGGAATCCAGAGCATGAGGAAATCGCCAACTGTCGACCTTTCTTTGAAAGTCAGTTGCAGATTCTTCGTCCCGAATACATTGTTTGCTTGGGCGCGGTCGCGAGTCAGTCTTTATTAAAAAGTAAACTTTCTGTTGGAATGCTTCGTGGGAAACTTCATCGCTACTTTGACAGCAAAGTGCTGGTGACCTATCACCCTGCGTATTTACTGCGAAATCCGTCCGTAAAGAAAGCTGCGTGGCAAGATTTGCAAATCATGTTGCGTGACGCCAAGTTGATTTAGTGCATTCTGAAACTCAATTGATGGCAACACGTTTGGACGAAAATTTTGGTTCTTCTCTTGACCAAATTTTCAGGATGGGAACAATCTTCGACGCACAGTGAGCACTGGAGGTTCACTTGTGGTGGCAGGAGCCGCCGTACGAAATCGATAGAGCGCGATGGCAAGGAGGCCACATGCGATACGCAACCGATACGAAAAGTGTTTCTACTGATTCAGATTCTAAAACTGGATCCACACCACCCCTCGAACACTCGCTTGCGAAGATCATTCCTTCGGCCCGTTTCTTTGCCGCGGATGACATTCTCTTTTCTGGCGTCGCTGCAAACAGTGGGTCCGTCACGGCTGGCGAATTAGTCGTCTACCGCATTGGCGAAACATGCCCCGAGCAACTTATTAGCGAAGCGATGGCGCGGGGCGCGGCTGGGATTCTGACGGAACAGCTTTTGCCAAGTCCATTGCCGCAGTGCATCGTTGGCGACGCTGAATTTGCAATGGCCACCATCATCGCGGAAGCCAACGGACGACCAGATCGTCAAATGTTGACGATTGGCGTGACGGGATCAGCGGGCAAAACGACAACGACGCTGTTGTTGTCGTCGCTACTGCGATCGCGCGGCGTCCGCACGGCCTACCAAACCGATCTGGGTGATTGCGACGGCGTCGTCCAGGGAACTTCTGCTGAATCGATTCCATCGGGCAGCGAACTGGTTCAGTGGTTGGCAGATGTGAACGATGCCAACTGCGAAGCAAACGTGATTGAACTGTCCAGTGATCAACTGCGACATGGGCAGTACGATGCGATCGAATTTGATGTTTTGGTTGTCACGGGTTGCGATTCGCCCAACCAAGACTTTGGGCCATCATCGCTGCACTGTGCGATCGATCGATTGGCTACCAATGGCGTTGTGATTGCTCCGGCGGATGACGGCAAAGTCATGGGTGTCCTTCAAGAAAGCGATGTTGCCATGGTGACCTACGGTGTGCGAAACGCTGCCGATGTGAGTGCCAAGATCATTGATCAATCCGGCGGCATGACAACACTGATGATCTCGCACGAAGACACATCCGCGATGATGGAAACAAGTCTTTGTGGTGCTGCAATGGCGGCCAACCACGCAGCCTCGATCATGGCTGGCTTGATGATGAAAATGGAACTGCACGAGATCGTCGAAACTCTTTCGCGATTGAGAGAAGTTCCCGGTCGCGGCCAACGATTAGAATCGTACGAGCACGCCACTGTGATCATCGACCAAGGAGGCGATACTGGTCGCGCTGCTGGCGCGCTGCGAACCGCACGCAGTTTGAAAGCGAACGGACAACTTTGGTGCGTACTTGCCGTCGACTGTGAAGACGATCCCAACTCGTTGGCTGAATACGGAAAGCTGCTGGAACGATTTGCAAACCAAACAATCGTGTGCAGTTCGACTGGAAACGAAGGCTTCTTGAAAGCTTCACACTGTGTTTTGGACGGCGTCGAACGTTGCTCGGCAATGCGGCTGGTTTCGGATCGGCGCCGCGCGATTTCGTGGGCAGTGGGTCATGCCAAAGCCAACGATACCGTTTTGATCTTGGGTGGACCGCAGACCAAATCTGCTCATCAACAACGGTCCGAGATTAAGAAAGTCGTCCAGTTGGTCGAGATGGAACGACAAGAGCTTTCGGAAGATGTTTTGACAGAAACGATTCCTAAAGCCCCCGATGGACTGAAGATCTATCGTGCTGACTGATCCAACCAAATCGATTCAATCGACTCGGATGCACGCCCCGTCTTCACTGAGTGTAAACAGCTTGTCTTCATGACCGGCTATCACTTGGTGAACTTGTTCGGCAGTGATGTTCTTTCCCGACACGTTCGCCTTGGTGACCAATTCCTGAATATTTGCGAAACCCTGGTCATCGATTTTAAGTTTGATCGATTGGGGTTCGTGGCGCAGGATGAACGTCAAATACTTGCTGATCTTTGTAAGTCGCTTATTCATGCGCGGCAGTGTAGCGTAAGTGTCTCGATTCGGCTTGATGTGCTTTTGCGCCGAGCAATGGTTTCTGGTGACCGATGCGTGAGCGAGGGAAAATCAATCATGACTCGTCCCTCGCTGACGCTTTTTGAATTGCGTATTTCGCCGTTTGCCGATGCTAACGTTGTTCTTTGAACGTCGTCCAGCTCATGAAGATCAAGATGGCCCCCAAGATGATGAATGTAATATCCATCATCGGGCTCGCGTATTTCAGCGGCGCCAATGTATTCCCGAAGTCGCTTCCGACCAACCCTAAGAGGAAATCGGCTAGAAATAGCACGACAACCAGGATCGAAGCGACAAGGCTGATAAGGCAGAGAGCCTTGGGCATCAAAAAACCTCGAGAGACGACGTGAGACAAGGAAGAGAAGCTAGGAGGATCAAACAATTACAGAAGCCAGCAGTATAGTTGCCGTACCACTGGTTTCCCAAGGATAGGTCCAACCGCTAACTTGGTGAATGTCCGAGATAATTCCGTTTGTAGGGATTTGTCCGAGGATTCTGTCTGATTTTCGTCCCTCACGGTCCGCACTGGGACAATTCGTCATCGTTCCCCGAGTTACTTGTGCCCGATCTCAGCAATTCTCCTTGGCTTTGGTGGCGAAACCAAATGCCGATTTGCGACCAGTGGGTCTATTTTGACCATGCAGCCGTGGGCCCGTTGACCCAGGCGGCCAACCAAGCGATCGCAGACTACGCCAACGAAGCGGCCACGCAGGGTGACACCCAGTGGCCAAAATGGTCCAAGCGTCTGGATGAATTGAGGTCCAGTTTTGCGAGTCTTTTGAACGCCCAGGAATCCGAGGTCTGCTTGGTACCGAACACAAGTACAGGGATCAACTTGGTCGCGGAGGGGTGGCCCTGGCAGGCTGGCGACAACATTATCGTGCCCGACGGTGAATTCCCCAGCAATCTGTTTCCTTGGAAAAATCAAGCATCCAAGGGAGTCGAAGTACGTGTCGTTGCTAGGCGTGGTGATCAAGTCCACGTCGATGACTTGATGGAGCAAGTGGACAACAAAACACGTCTGATCGCGCTCAGCTGGGTCGGGTACGGCAGTGGATACCGAGTCGATCTGGATTCCGTTGTTCGCTTGGCACACGAAAGAGGGGTTTTGGTGTTTTTAGATGCGATTCAAGGTCTTGGCGTGTTTGACCTGGATCTGAGAAAAACACCGGTCGACTTTCTGGCCGCTGATGGCCACAAATGGTTGCTAGGTCCCGAAGGAATGGGGATGGCGATGATTCGCCAGGAGCACTTGGATCGAATTCGTTGCGGGAACATTGGCTGGGCGAGCGTCGCGAGTTCTTTCAACTATGCGAAACCCGAGATGACTCTAAAGTCCACCGCCGCACGATTCGAGCCCGGTTCGGCCAATATGGGCGGTACCGCAGCACTGTTGGCAAGTGTAAAGATCTTTTTAGCGGTACGCCAAGCTCATGGGCCTGATGCGATCGGCGAAAGGATCGTTGGTCTTGTATCAAGCCTTGATGCGCAGCTCCGGTCACTGGGAATCGAAACGCGACTGGCAGAAGACGAAGATCACCGTAGCGGTATCCTGAATTTTCAAGTTCCAGGTTGCCAGCCTGCCGAATTTCGCGAGCGAGCATTGAAAGAAAATATCGTATTGAGCTGCCGCGACGGCGGAGTCCGGGCCAGCGTCCACGCGTACAATAATGAAGATGACTTGCAGCGACTGGTACAGGTTGTACGGCAAGCTGTTGATGGCCAACGAACGCTTTGAAGGCCAGTTTCAATCCTAGCTGAGGCTTGCGCAAATGTCTGACAGTCGAACCGCGGTGTACACCGGATCCTTTGACCCTGTTACTCTCGGCCACATGCATATCATTGAGCGTGCGGCCAAACTATTTGACAATCTTATCATTGGAATCGGCATCAACGCTGACAAGCGAGCGTTGTTTGAGCCAAGCGAACGTCGGGAGTTACTGAAAACGGTGACAGCTGAAATCAGCAATGTGCGAATCACAGTCTTCGAGGGCTTGGCGGTCGATTTCGTCGCTAGCCTCGGATCCAAAGTGATGGTTCGTGGCATTCGGCCGTTGACCGACATCGCTGGCGAATTCACGATGATGATGGCGAATCACCAACTGGATCCCACGATCGAGACGGTGTTCTTGATGGCTGACGAGAGGTTTGCCCATGTCAGCAGTTCACTGCTCAAACAGATTGCTTCATTGAGCGACGATGACGCGCAGCTAGAAAAATTCGTACCGCCCGAGATCATCGCTCCGCTGCGTAAGCAACTGCGAAACCGCTGATATTGCATTTACTGAGCCGACGGCCTTGTGGCGAGCAACCCTTCGAGGCCCGTGGCTAGCGCCGGTTTCGAGGGCAACCAGACCGTCAAAAACCGCGGCTATCGCCTAACTTTGGCGCAAGAATTTCGCGCAGGCAAACGCAACCGATCGATCAATTTTTCCATCGGTAGCTGCGTGGCCCAGCCACCTATCGTTTGAAGGCGTCCACAACCGTTGTGAACGTTGACTTGATTCCGAAGCCAATCATGTCACCGACCAAGTTGCCAATCAGGTCGTTGACAAAGTTACTTTTGTTTTCGGAATCTGTTTTTCCGTTAAAGTTGACTGGTTCGAGCCCCTGCTCAATCCGCTCGTGGTTCGGGTTATTGAAGCCATAGCCTTGCTTCCAGTTCGAATCCACGACACTAAGCTGTTTCTTGGCTTGCCGGCGTTGGCGCTGTTGCTTGTGGTATTCCGCGAACCCTGCGCAGCCAGAAAACAAAGCAACATATGCGAGTAGCATCAAAACAAAAGTCGATTGGCGCATCGGCGAGCCCCTTCAAGTAGCAGTTAACTGGAAGTAACAAATCGGCGAAACACACAACAAGACCGGTCTGGCGGCAGCTCCTTGTTGCGGCTTTCCGGGACGCTGGCTGGTTAATACTGACTTGGAATTCGATCTGTTTTTGCAAAATACTCGGTCATGCAGCGGTCATTTGTGTGACTAGTTGAATGTCGTGCTTTGATTTTGTTTGGAAAGACATCGTGTGGAGTGGTTATGTGAGCGAGTATGAGGCCCATGACTGGAATCAGATTGTTCAGACTCATAGCCGCCGTGTTTTTAGCGTGGCAATGCGCATTCTGGGATCTGTTCCAGATGCTGAAGATGTTTGTCAGGAAGTTTTCCTGGCGGCATATCGATTCCAACTAGCGAACCCAGTGCAAAGCTGGGTTGGTTTGCTGGTCCGACTCGCGACTCTCCGTTCGCTAAATGCCAGTCGCCGAAAGCGGCCGACTGAAATGTTGAACGACCAAGACGCGCAGTTCAGTTCGGATCCAGCCAGTGACATGATCCGTAAGGAGTTGGCACAGATGTTGCGCACTGCAATTGGAAAGCTTCCAGATCAACAGGCCACAGTGTTCGTGATGTCACATTACGAACAGATGCCACGCGAAGAAATCGCAAGCTGTTTAGGTGTGTCGCCCGAATCTGTCTCATCCGCTCTCTACAAAGCTCGTCAAAGACTATCGGAAGAACTACCGCTTTCACGTCAGGAGAATGACTGATGAATCAATCGAATCAAGAAGAGTCGGGGTTGAACGAAGCAATTGCCGCCGTTATGCGAGAACCTTTGGATGAGTCCGCGATCGCACGGATCCAAGAACGGGCGTCCCGTATTCATGGAGCAACCCCTGAATCAATCACCATTTCAAAGTCGAGTTCTTACTGGTCGCGACTAGGCGGTTTCGTGGCTTTGATTGCAGCTTCGTTCTTGCTGGTTGTCTGGCTGTTTTACTACTCTGCATCCCCTTCGTTTGCGCAAGTGGTCGAGCATGTGATTCAGATTCGCTCGGTTCAGTTTTCGTCCGCGTTGCAATTCCACGACAGCGATGCTCGAAAAGGAACAGTCATGATTCAAGGTGACGTGGTTCGATTCGAGCAAGGTTCACCAGAGCATCGACTTGTTTCTTTGGTAAATTCAAAGACTCGAAAAACACTGTTTTTGGATACAGCCAGAAAACTTGCGCAACAACGTTCAGCCGTAGAACATAAGAAGCATGAGTTTGTGAATCCGCTTGCAGAACTTGTCGCTGCAAAAGAGAAGTCTGTCAAATCACTTGGCCGCGATTGGCTAAACAAGAAACCTGTCGATATCTATCGAGTCAAAGGCCTGCGCGTTCTTGGATGGGATTCGGAAGCTGAGATGACTCTCTGGGTCGATGCCGAAACGCAGCTACCTGCCAAGATTGAAATGCAAGACAACGACCCAAAACGCAAAATGAAAGTAACTTTTGATGCGTTTCGATGGAACGAACAGTTTCCAGATGATTTGTTTTCGATGAATGTCCCCAGCGATTACAAACCGGCGTTGATCGTCCAAGATCTTGATGAAAAGAATGGAAAACCAGCAGTACCAGATTACTCACAAGACGTCGCGGCAGGCGTGCTTTTCTCAGGTCGTGTTCCAAGTCGGATTGAGATCGATCGTGAAAAAAGATTGCTGACCGCTTTGGTTAGAGAACCTGAAAACAATCGTTCGTCGATGCGACTTCCTAATGAATTACGCCAATGGGAGCTGCCGACGGGAAAATTGCGATGGAAGCAAGTCGTGGGCGGTGCCAGTGAGTTGGCGATTTGCGAGTCAAAGGATCTTCTGGCAGTTGTCGAAGGCCAAGAAATTCAAGTGCGAAACCTAGCGACTGGCCAGGCAATCAAGGCTTGGGAGAGTGACAACTTGCTGGGCACGGTAGCATTCAATCGTGATGGCACCCGACTGGCTCATGGATACATCCGATGGGCAGATCCACCGACCGGTGGTGTTGAAATCTGGAATGTCGAGACTGGCAAGCTTGAGCATCATATTGTTGGTCTCGATCGAGTCGACGCAATTCAATTTTCCCCGACTGAAGAAATGCTGATCGTCAGTTCTTCCGACACCACCAAGTTGTACAACGCAAAGAACGCCGAATTGGAGTATTCGTTTGCTAGCGGTTCGCGTGCGACCTTCAGCCCTGATGGAAAGTGGTTGGCGTTGGTCTCTGCTGATCTCGCATCTGAGAAGACGCAGGGTCGTGTAGATTTGATGGATCTAAACTCGAAGAAGCTAATTCGATCGTTTGTTTCTCCGCTCGGCTCCAAACGGAGCTGGACGTTGTCATTGGCATTTTCGCCAGACGGGAGTTTGCTCGCTGCCGGGGACTGGAACGGAGTGGTTTCGATTTGGAACACAAAGACTGGCGATTTGGTTCCAGGTGTAAAACCGCTAACGCACGGCCTCCACAGCGTTCTCTTTTTAGAATCGAATGAAATCGCAACTGGTTGCGAAGACGGAACACTAAGATTGCATAAACTGGCAAAGTGATGGCAATTCCGTTGTCCAAAGCGGCTTTGCCTACGATGGTATCGGCCAACTGCTTTCGGGTGTGACCGACGTTCCGCCGGTCAGCATCTTAGACCCATTGCTACCCTAAACAGGTTTAGTTCGATCGATTTTGTAACGGAGATAGTCGATGAAACGAGTTTTGTTTGCCGTAATATGCATTCTAGTTTCACAGAGTTACTTGGAGGCGGACGGGACATTTGAAGATCTCGTCGGACAAAAAATCCTCGACTACTTTGACCATGCAGGTTCAATTCGCGAGGATTGCGCTTGCTGGATTGAGACAGATTGGTTTGTTGAGAACACGAACATCGAACGTGTTCAGTTTGCAGCAACTGCAACTATTTTTGCAAGATATCCTGCAGACGAGAAGAGGGATCAATGGGTCTATTTCGCGATTTCCCGCGGAGATGCGAGCGATGGTACGGAAACATGGGACCAGCAACTAAAAGTCGTTGGAGAGTTCGTTAAGAGAAGAAAGGGCAGTCTTTCAGAGTACGATCAGGCTTCAGAAAATGAATTCTTGCTGCGTGCCCCTATGTACGATCCTTTGTTGATCCCCCTTTCACCTTA
>CAYNNP010000231.1:0-10394 GCA_964398215.1 uncultured Pirellulaceae bacterium
AATGAGCCGATGGGCGATAGCCCCGGTTATTGACGGTCTGGCTGTGCTCGAAACCGGCGCTAGCCGCCGACCTTACTTTTCCAATTTCAATTCGAATTCGAGCTTTGTTTCTTTTCCTGTGACGATGCTGGCTGGCTTGATCGCTTTAAATTCACCCTTGTTGATTTGGATCAAATACTCTCCTGGCGCCAGACCGGTGACGGTGGTCAAACCCTGACTGCGTTTTAACAACGCATGATTCGATGGGAATTCGGCTCCCTCGCTATGACTTAACAAAAAGGTGCGTTGATCATTCTTGGCTAAGACTGTGAACCCAAAGTCCTCGACTGCATGGTCGCCTTGATTCAACGAAACTGCCAAACTTCCAGGTTTGTTATTGAAGTCAACGACAGCCTCTTTTTGCTTCGTTAAATCGATCGTTTGACAAGCCAAGTAGTCGCGGTCACGCAATAGAAAATGACACTTGCCTGCCGGAAGGTAGACTTTGCGATCCAGTCGGGTGATCGGTTTTTCCCACCGCATTTGATTGTCAAGTTCTACAATTACATGGACGCTAACATTGTCACTGCCGTGATAGTCCAGCTGTGCGGTTGCAACCACAAGTGGCGGAACCACAATGTCCCGATTGATGGTTTCGCCTGCTTTGATTTCCACAGGAACAACTAAGGCTTCTTGATTGCCCATGTGCCATGCGCCGCTGGAAATCGTCGACCGACCAAAACCAAACACGATTTCCTTCTTTCCAATTGGGGCTTGGACGTTAAATTCAGACTTTGCAGTTGTCGGTTGCCCAGGGCCGCCAAATCCACTGGCTTTCGCGTCACGGTCGTGGATGAATCCATCGCTCCACATCGTTAGATTTGCTCCCGCATATTGCCCCGTGACGTGCCCAAACACTGCCTTGCCCGAGCGATCCACCAGCTTGCCCTTGAACCAGCCAAAGTCTTCTTCGATTCGGCGCAACCTCAGGGTTCCCCAATCGGCAATCTGGTCACGAGGGATTTTGTAGTGGGCCGCTCTTGGCGAAATTCCCTCCACTCTGCTGATCGAAAGTGAGATCGGTCCCGATTGCACGTCTTTCAAATTCAGCACACCCTTGGAGTCCGTGTTTGCAGTAAAATTGTTGCCCGAAGAACTCACCCAGAACGCCGTGGAGGCTGCTGGGGTTTCACCATCTGGAAGCAGGATTTTGATTTCCGCACCTCCAAATGATCGTTTGGGAACATCAAAATCAACCACGGCTGCATTTTCATCCTCGCCGATTGGGATTTCTACCGCGTGTTGTTGCCGATAGTCCGTGCCTTGGATCGTCAATTCCACTTTGTAGGTGTTTGGTGAAAGACCACCGACCGTGATCTCGGTTTGCCCTTTTGCAACGACAACTTCTTTTGCAAGTCGCCCTGATTTACCAACCGAAATGCGCAGGACTCGAGTGCAGGATTCTGGGATTGTACTGGCGTATTTGATTTTTGCTGTGATGCTTCGCTGATTATCCAGCAGCAAGTACCCGATGTTCTTGCCAGGAGCAACACGATCGACACGGGTGTGCCATTCGCCGGCCGTTTCCCGCCAGACATGCACGTCAGCCGAATACGCGATCGCGTCTGGCAACACCAAACGAAATTCGCCACGATCGTCTGTTCTGCAGTGAACGTTTTTCTCGCCAGGATCGTTGGCTGATTTTGGATCCAGTGGATTGAGTTGGATGCTAACGTTCGCCCTGGAGATCAGCCGACCGTCTGCAAACCTAGCTCGACCGATGACTGTCAGGCTTTGTTTATCATAAAGAACAATTTTGAGGTCGCCGCTGGTTGCCGCTTTTGCACTCACTGCTTGCTGTTTGCTCTCGTAATCCTCATGCCAAACGTACAACTCGTGTTGTTTTTCATCGGCAACGCCCATCATTGAAAAACGTCCGTCTTTGTCCGTCAGCACTTTGGAGTTGACCCGTGCATTTGAGACAGACTCGCCAAGATGGTTAACGACCTGACCTTTGACCAATACAGATGTCGGCAAATCGAGCCGAATGTCTTGGTTGATCTCAAATCGGTCTAGCAGTTGAACGTCCGAGGCATAGTCAGGGTGGAAAGTTGCCACAATGACCTGGCGACTTTCAGCCGGAGCATTGAATAGTTCGAATTGGCCGTTCCGATCTGTGCGGACAGTGTCAATGATCCCCAGCGGCTGGAATTGCCGGATATTGGAAGCAGTGAAACGAACCAGTACGTCTTGGGCGGGTTGTCCATTCGGATCACGCACGACCCCGCGAACATTGACGCCACGAAAACCATCGGTATGTGCGTTCACTGTGATTTCAAATGGCTTGGCATTCAGTTGTCCCGTCCAAGCCTCTGGAAACGGTATCCTCTTGCCTGTGACAGGGTCGACAATTTCGTCAGCCACGATATTCAAGCTCGGCGCGATCCGAATTTTTCCAGGCCGTCGAAAAAACGCATACTGCCTACCTGCACCAGGTATTGTCCCCAGGCTAATTCGGTACTGAATATTTCCGCCCGGCTGGATGGTACGAAAAAGCTTCTCTGTCGCAGCCGTGGGCGGGTCTTCGCCGGGTGCCTTGATGGTAGAGCGGACTTCGATCGTCTGTTTTGAATCAACTTGCGTGATGTTGAAACGGAACATGTTGCAGTAGGCAGCGTTTCCCCAAAAAACTTTGACCGGCGCTTTACCGTCGTTCGTCAACTGCGCGGTGACGAGTAGCTGGCCACAGAAATCAACATCTTTTTCTAAACAGATGACTTCATACGACAGCGTCTGATCGTCAGCCCGTGACTTGCCACAACAGAAAACGAGAATGCAAAACGTCAAACATGCTGACAAGAAACGCATGATTCAATTCTCGTTGGACAGGAGCGGTAATTTCTAGATCCGGATTCTTGCAACAATTCTGCAAAGCATCTGCGTTCCGATTCTACTCGCTTTCTGAACTCGATTCATCGTTCGGTTTCGCTGCGAACTCAAACTTCGAAATACCACGGGCACCAGTGGGCAACTGTCCCGTGACCACGATTTCTTCTACCTCATAATTATCGGGATCAAACCGTGCACTGCTGCGTTTGTCAGTGAAAACACGCTGCGGCAACGTCAACGATTCGCCCTTTGCCAGTGCCGCTTCGCGAAACAGTAGATACTGGCCATTGATATCCAAAGTGATCCGAGGGATCGCATGGTCAGAGTCGTTTCGCAGGATGACAACTTCCGTCATGACCGCCCCGCCGCCACCAGGGACTTCGACCGGCTGTTTGTCTAGTTGGACCGTTACGGGTAGCGGTGGGCCCCCGACCGATTCTGGAAAGATCGCGTAAACTCCCAAACCAACCGCTATCATCCCCAGCATACTGAGCAACAATCCCCCGCGCGAAAGCGTCAGCGTTGGAGCCACACTGGGGGCCAGTCCTACATCGGAGCGGTCGTCAGTCATGAGATTGGTTTTTTCGCTAAGGTTGATACGATTGGATAATCCAATTGGCTACAGTACTCGTACACCCATTGTTACCGCAATCCGATGACCGGATAAACAGGGCAATTCGGAGATGGATACCGAAACGAAATAAGATCTTTTCAGGAATTTTTAGACATGCATATTGTTGTTGTTTGCGGTACCAATCGCGACGGATCTCTTTCACGCTTGCTGGCTACCGAAGCTGTCCAGACGTACAAACCGCTGGTCGATTCCGTTGACTTGCTGGATATGAACGAGCTACCGCAGGAAACGCTTTCGAGCTCGGTTTACGAAACCAAACCGCCTGCGGTCCAAGCACTTGTGGACCGATTCATGAAGTCCGACGGGGTTGTGTTTGTGATTCCAGAGTACAACGGCAGTTACCCTGGCGTCCTGAAGCTGTTCATTGACATGTTGCCATTCCCAGAAGGACTGGATAGTCGGCCGTGTGCCTTCGTGGGACTTGCGGCAGGACAATTCAAAGCACTGCGATCGGTCGAGCATTTCCAGCAAGTGGCCAGTTACCGCAACGCTTTTGTGTACCCCCGTCGCCTTTTTATTGGCGATAGTTTCAAACAATTTGTTGACGGGAAACTAAAAGACGATGAACTGACGGAGCGTCTGAACTCACAATCGCGCGGCTTCGTGGATTTTGTTGGTGCCGTGAAAACCAAGCAAACTTAATCGCTAAAAAATGAATCGTTCGAAATTTAGGATCGCACAAATAGTAGCTCGACTCTCCGAGTCGAGGATTCACGGCTGGGACAGCCGTGCTACGAAAGGCGACAACCCGAACTATTAGTTGAAACAGAACACTAGATTGAAGATTCCAGTTGTCGCTGAGCCAATTGTTGCGTTCGGTACCGAATCAAAGCATCCGGCGAACTGCTCAAGCAAATGTCATCGATGGGGCGAAGCATTGGGATAATTGTCGAGACGGATTGGGAATCCGCCAGAACAAGCACCGGAGAATTACTGGCTTTAATTGCGGCTTTGAATGCCGCTATCGAGCGAAACGATCCGTAGTAAAGAGTAACCGGTTCAGGATAGTTTAAATATTCTGATTGGGACATCAATTGATTACCTTTGACAGACAATAGATTTTACCAACTGTAGGTCACAAAAAGCCGGTCGCCCAGTATTTTACTTACGTTCGATTTTTCGTTCGTCACGATCCAACTGCGGCATCTGATCAGAACCCATTTGTGCAGCAAACGACAACCATAACCATGAAAGTCACTTTTGAACGAATTGATTTGGACGGGATCCAGCGGCTTGCCGATTTGCTGGTTCAACACCTGGGGCAACCGTTGACGATCGGCATGATTGGTACTTTGGGAGCCGGAAAAACCAGCTTGACACAGGCGATCACGCGCGCGGCTGGGATTGATGCTGCGGATGTGACAAGTCCCACGTTCACGCTACAACAAACGCACGTCGGACAGTTCACGATTCACCACCTGGATGCTTATCGGCTAGCTGACGAAGACGAATTCCTGGAGCTAGGTGTAGAAGAACTCTTTGAGCAAGCCGATGCATGGACGATCGTTGAATGGGCTGATCGTGTCGAAGCCGTGATGCCGCTGGAAACTCTCTGGCTGACGATCGAGATCGAATCCGAAAGCCATCGACGGGTAACCATTGACAGTTCGCAAAACGACGAGCAACTCAAGTTGATCGCTGGCAAATTTCAATCGTAAACACCTCGCATTGAAAGTCATCGCTTGAAGATTCCTGAACCGCTTCTCGCCAAACTGCATCCACTGAATGTCAGTGCAGTCCAGGCAATGCCCAGTGGCTTTAGTGGCGCGTCTGTGTTTCGCTGCAAGACCAACCGTGACCAGCATGACATCGCTTTGAAGTGCTGGCCCGAGGGAACGACTTCGTCGCGTATTGCAGAAGTACACCGAGTCCAGAAGTTGGTTGCCGACAACGGATGCGTCTACGTGCCGAAACTACTGCGTCTATCAACCCAGCGGTCAACCCAGCGGTCAACCCAGCGGTCAACCCAGTCAACACAGCAAACTTGGTTTACTAATCGCAATCGAATCTGGGACGCATGCACGTGGTTGCCGGGTGAGCCTTTATCGTTTGATGCCGACGCAGACTCAATCTTGAAAGGCGCGCGTGCCATTGCCAACTTTCATCGATTCTCATCCGTCGCGGGCACATCACTTTCAACAGAAGTCCCCGCGATCAACAACCGATTGCGCCGCGCAAAAGAACTGAACACGATCTTGCCTCAAGTCTTCAGCGCGAGTGTCTCGGCAGGCTCTCCGCTGATTCGCAAGTCGGTCAATCAAGCGATCGATCTACTCAGGCTTCACTGGGCCAGCGCCAGCGCACAGATCATACGGAGCATGAAAAGGCATGCTGGCATTCCGCTTCCGATTCAGTACGTTTTGCGTGATGTCCATCGCGAGCACATTCTGTTTCACGACAACGAACCCGCTGGCCTGATCGATTTTGATGCCCTTCGAGTGGATACTTTGGCGACCGACTATGTTCGTTGGGTGGGTAGTTTTGCCCTCGGTAAGGGAAGAACAGAGATTTGGCGACAGATTGCGTCGGATTTTTTCAGCGACTCGCCATTTCGAAACAGTGGTGATGACGCCCACTTTTTGCTGTTGGACCTGCATTACGGCACAACATGGATTAGCATAGGAAATTGGGCTGTTTGGCTTGCCCTGGAACGTCGAAACTTTTCTTTGGGCGACGAAATCATTGCGGCAAGAATCGACCGATTGTGCCAAACCGCCGTAGCGAGTCTGTGAAACATTACTGCGTCCCTATACGTTTGCATTGACTGCACAAACTTTGCCGAACTAAAATCCCTGGAACTCTTCTAGGCGCTGGAATCATGATAGAGAAACGATCACTTATTCAACGTTGCACAACTCAGCTTTGCGGGATCCTCGCAGTGCTGGTCTTTGTCACGGCAGGTGCAAATCGAACGATTGCCCAAGACTTCAATCCGCTGGATCTGAATCTAAATGGGTTTGGCGATGTCGAGAAAGAACCAATCACGATTTCGGCGGAATACAAACTCAATAGTGAATCGGCTGGCCAATTGATGGTCACGGCCGAAATGGGACAGCATTGGCATGTCTACTCCGTGACGCAAGCTCCCGGTGGTCCAACGAAGACTCAGATCCAAGTTCAGTCACCCGATGGTGTCAAAATCACTGGGCCGTTCACTCCCGACCTAGCTCCCAAAAAGAGCAAGTCGCCTGTCTACGATGGATTGACCGTAGAGGAGCATGTAGGGATCGTTGTTTGGACAGCGCCAATCGCGGTACCAGCTGGCTTCAATGGGGATATCAATTTGGTTTTCTCCGGACTGGTCTGCGAAGAATTGAATGGAAAATGTTCGCCCGTTGACCAGACTCCTGTAGCAAAACTGATCGGCGCCCCAGTCGATTCAACGCCTGCAGTTGCAGCAGCCCCCGGACCGCCAGCGCCGCAAGACCAACAGGCAGCTAACAACACCACCACCAAGGCTACGACTTTCCGCGAAGACAACTATGCCGTGCTTTGGAGTGGCAGTCATCACAAAACGCTCAAGCCTGGGTCGCGAGGTGTCCTCGCATTCACAGCAAAGCCCAACAAAAATTATCATGTTTACACTGCCTCTGCCAAAGACGAAGACTCGCGGACAAACTTCGGCATCACACAGAAAGGTGGTTTCCTGATCGGCGCTCCACAGACGTCGGAGAAAGTGATCGAGAAGGAAATTTTGCCTGGCATGATGACTCGTTATCACAAGAGTGATGTGACTTGGTACTTGCCGTTTGACGTTCCCAAAGACGCAAAGCCTGGCGAACACAAAATCGAAGGATCAATCGCCTATCAAGCGTGTGATGATAAATCTTGCTTGCAGCCAAAAGCCCTGAAGTTCACCGCGATTGTGAACGTGGCTGACAAAGCGAGCAACGATATGATGGCAATGGCCCTTCAGAAAGGAAGCCGCGGCGCAGCGATGGATGCTGCCAATGGTGAATGGCCTGATAAAGTCAAGCCGATCCAGTCCAAGGAAAAGGGCAAGTCGGTCGTGCCGCCGGTTGATTCGAAAGAGCAAATGGGTTTTCCATTGATGTTGCTGTTCGCTTTCATTGGCGGCATCATTCTCAATGTTATGCCGTGTGTTTTGCCAGTTGTCGGTATCAAAGTCATGAGCTTTGTGCAGCAGGCGGGCGAAGATCGCAAGCGTATTTTTGCGTTGAACCTGGTTTACGCAGCTGGCATTTTTGCTGTGTTCGCGTTGCTTGCCGGTTTGGCGATTGGTCTATCGCTTTCTTGGGGCGAACACTTCCAAAACTTCTGGGTCCGATACTCGTTGACGCTGTTGTTGTTCGCGATGGCCCTCAGCTACTTGGGCGTTTGGGAAATCCCAGCACCTGGAATGAGTGGCAGCCAAGACTTGCAGAGCAAAGAAGGTTACACCGGTGCGTTCTTCAAAGGCGTTTTTGCAACGATCCTTTCCACGCCTTGCAGTGGTCCGTTGCTGGGCGGTGTCTTGGGACTAACCATCGGCTTGCAGCCCATCCAAACGTTTACTGTGATCATGGTCGTTGGCCTTGGTATGGCGTTCCCGTACTTGATCATTGGTGCTCGGCCCTCATTGGTCAGCTGGTTACCCAAACCAGGTGACTGGATGGTGACACTGAAAGAATTTTTGGCGTTCCTGTTCTTGGGAACTGTGGCGTTCTTCTTCAATCAATTCAAAGCCGACTACAAACTGTTGGTCTTTGTTTCTCTCATCGCCGTATGGTTCGGATGCTGGTTGTTCGGCAAGGGACCTGTCTTCGAAACGGTTAAGGTAAAAGCAAAGTATTGGCTGGGCGGTATCGCGTCAGCCGCCGTAATCATACTGGCGACCTTCCAGTACTTAGGCCCCGCTAAAGAGATCGTGCCATTCGAGCCGTACAGCCCCGTTCGGTTGGCAGAGCTTCAGAAACAAGGCAAGACTGTGCTGGTCGATTTCACGGCAGATTGGTGCGTGAACTGCAAGGTTAACTTGAAGCTAGCGATCAATACAACTTCCACGAAAGAAGTCTTGGATGAACTGGACGCCGTGCCGATGCTGGCTGACTGGACTGACAAGAACGACCTGATCAAAAGCAAACTCACGGAGTTGAATAGCCGTTCGATACCACTGTTGGTGATCTACCCAGGTTCCGACCCCGACAATCCAATCGTGCTTCGCGACTTGGTTTCCCAAGGAACGGTGCTAGACGCACTGAAGCAAGCTGGCCCCAGTGTCAGCGAAGCACAAGCTGCTGCTTCCAATACAGCAAGTACACCATCGAACGTCGCCGTCATGGCGCCGTAGTTGTGCTTGACTTGGAAGACACGATTGTTGCGATCGCGTCGCCTAGTTCGCCCGCGATTCGTGGAATCGTTCGCCTAAGTGGCCCAGGGTCGGTGGAAATCCTCCGGCAGGTTGGCATCGACATCCCGGTGACAACGCGCGCTGTGGCAATTGATTCGAGTATCGACTTGGGACAGCCGATTGGCGCTGTCCCGGCACGCGTTTTGATCTGGCCAACCGGCCGCAGTTACACTGGCCAGCCTTCGGCCGAAATTCACACGTTTGGTTCGATGCCGATTCTGACTGCGCTGGTGGAATCCTTGGTCCACTGCAAGGCGCGGGCGGCCAGACCGGGTGAATTCACGATGCGCGCTTTTCTAAACGGGCGGCTGGATTTGACGCAGGCCGAAGCTGTCCTGGGCGTCATCGACGCCGAGCACCGCGGAGCTCTTGATCATTCGCTTCAGCAGTTGGCCGGGAATTTGTCACGACCACTAGAAACGATGCGTGGCGCAATGCTCGATCTGCTCGCAGACGTCGAAGCCGGCCTGGACTTTGTCGATGAAGACATCACGTTCATTGACGACGACGTGCTGATCGAAAGGTTACAGACAATCGCTACCGAGTTGGATCAAACGGTTGAACAATTGAGGAGTCGGCAAAACACGGCTTCACGAATCCTGATCACACTGCGGGGCGAGCCCAACGCTGGCAAGAGCAATCTGCTGAATGCCTTGGTCGGGCACGAAGCCGCTATCGTCGCCGACGTTGCCGGAACAACCCGCGACGTCGTTACGGCTGAGATTGAGATCGATGGCCAACTGATCACGATCGTGGATACAGCAGGTATCGAATCCGCTCAGTCCGATGATCAGTCTGGTCAGATCATTGACCACGCGCAACAACTTGCAGACCAGGCAACTCATCGTGCTGATTTTCGTTTGTGGTGCGTGGATTCTAGCCGAGCGGATTTTGACCAGGCGGCCGAACAACTTGAGCAACTATCCCAGCAACGACGCCAATCAGCGGTCGACGTTTGGGTTGCTACAAAATCCGACTTGTTGGAACGGTCACTCCCTGAAAAATGGTGCGTGACCAGCGCACAGACGGGCGCAGGCCTATGTGATCTTAAAGCACAGATCAAAGAACGGTTGCAAGCACGAGACAGCAGCGAAACTGGTTCTACAACCAGCACAGCGATTCGCTGCCAAGGCTCACTGATTGCAGCGCGCGACGCGGTATCACAAGCGATCTTGCTGACCCAGAATCTAGAAGGCCAAGAATTCGTATCCGCAGAACTACGAATCGCAGTGCAGTCATTGGGTGAAGTCACCGGAGCAGTCTACAACGACGACATACTCGATCGCGTCTTCAGTCGCTTTTGTATTGGCAAGTAAATTGCGAGTCAAACGCGAAATCTCTGCCAGTTGCGCTTCCTGGATGATAAAGTAAGTAACTTGCTGTGCTATTGCTTGTTGCGACCCTGGAAGTTGAGCCCCTGCTGTGTTTTTTGCAAAACTAAATTTCTGTTTGGCCGTTATTTTGATCGCCGCTACGTCTGTATGTGTAGCGGATCAGCAAATGCCTGCTGGTGGCACGCAGGTGATCGAAGCGGAATTTCTT
>CAYNNP010000232.1:0-4502 GCA_964398215.1 uncultured Pirellulaceae bacterium
AAAAAACGCATCTTCAAAACTCACGCGTCGGGTTACCAAAATGACCCAGAATCAAAACTGATATCGATTACGCCCGTGACAAATACTCGCCCGTCCGCGTGTCAATTTTCAACCGCTCACCATCTTTGATGTATTCCGGAATCTGTACGACCAAGCCGGTTTCTAGTGTGGCAGGTTTGGTACGCGAAGTAGCCGAGTTGCCTTTGACGGCTGGGTCTGTTTCGGTAATGGCAAGTTCAACGGATGCGGGGACTTCTAATCCAATTGGGCCGTCGTTGTAGATCAACGCCTTCATGCCTTCCAAGCCTTCTGTGATGTAGGGCATTTGGTCAGCGACGTCGTCCAACGTCAGTTCATACTGTTGATAATTTTCTTGGTCCATCAAATGGATGTGCGTCGCATCGATGTACATCATTTGCACAGGTCGTTTGACGAAATCGGCTTCTTCCAGTGACTCCGTGCCTTTGAGTTTGATATCGACCTTGTTTTTGGTCAGCACATTTCGGCCGCGAAAAACGTACAGCGTCGCTGCTCCGCGGGCTGATGGCGACTGGACGTGCAATGACAAGATTAAGACAGGATTACCTTCGTAGACTACGACCGTTCCTGGTTTGACTTCTTTAACCTGCAACGTTGTGACTCCTCTTTTCTATGAATCGAATGCATGGAATTTTTCGGCAAACTCTGCGTTAACACTAGGCAGATTAGCATCTACCTCCAAAACCAAACAGGCCTACTTTGCCTGCGCTGGATTCGCCGAGATACTTGACCATCATGGATTGAGATGGCTCTGAGAGCGCTGAAGCAATTGTGGTGTGATCGCATTCCACCGTGGCCAGTCAATCCCAGGAACTTTGAAGGTCGTGACCGAACCGCATCCAAGGATCTACTCCCTCTGAATCGGGGATCGTGAAAGTTAGCCATGTCGCCGCAGGTATGAAAAAAACAGTGATGCTTTGATCAAAAGTGCAGCGTCAAAGCGAACGCGTGCGAAGGGTAATCGGTACACTTTTGGCTGGGCGAATTATAGGTGGGACAACAGACTGTATTTGGGGATTTCAACTTGAAGAATGCACTGATGAATTGGTTGCGAGGGCAATGCACAGACAACTTGATGGCTGAAAAGTGGTTGCTGTGTGCTGATTTGCGAACCGGTCAAACGTTGAAAGATCGCATCAATTTGGCGGGAACGCCGACGATCAATCTGCATTCCAAAACGCTCCGCTCAGTTGTGCTGACTTTGCTAAGCGAACATCTTGCAGCATCGAAACTGACTTATTTGGATAACTCTGCGACCGAATCATTGATTCATGAATTGGTCACGTCCGCCTTGGCCGACAACCAACTGGATTACTTTGGCCAAGTGACTCATGTCGATGGGCTGGCCAGTTTGCTGACAAGGTCGATTCGCGATTTACGCTTGGCCGATGTCGCAGTCGATTCGCTGGTCGATGATCATTTTGAGTCGCCGGTAAAAGCTTCGGACCTTCGCTCGTTGTACTCAGGTTACATCGAAACGTTGGGCAAGCGGAAACTGGTCGACTACGCCGGTTGCCTGGATTTGGCGTTGATGAAATTGGGTGACGATTCAATTCGATTTCCGCCGGATCTGATCGTGCTGCTGTCTTCGGAATTGACTCTGTCGCAAAAGGAAAGCCGATTTCTGGATGAGCTTGCACTCAAATCGACGTTGGTGCGGCCTGACGATTCAACGACTGATGTCCCAACCAGCACTTCGATCCTGCCTGACAATGTCGATTGCAAATTCTTTAGCGGTTACGGCGAAGTCAACGAGGTGCGTGGAGTGGTTCAACGTGTGCTTGGCACCAGCGCTGCGAACTCGGTTCCGATGGACGAGGTCGAGATCGTTTATACCGACGCGGATTCTTATATCCCCCTGTTGTATGAACGATTCGCAGAACTGGCAGGCCAGGAAAGTGACACCGAGTATCTGCCCGCCGATCCGCCGGTTACTTTTTCCGACGGCATCGCTGCCGTTTACACTCGTCCTGGCCGAGCCCTGCGTGCTTGGTTGCGCTGGATCGAAGGTGACGCGTTGCAATCCAAAGCAGTGCAATTGTTGCGTGAAGGTGTCTTGAGCCGCCCGGCAGAAACCAGCGACGCCAAAGCAGACGATCGGCAAATCGGCTATTCACGGTTGGCTTCTAACCTGCGCCGCATCAGTATCGGGTTCAAGCTGGATCGATACGTCACGGCGATTCAATCGGCTATCGATCAAGCCGAACATTTCAGGCAAGAGTTCATTGATCGCCGCGACAGTAACGACGGTGACGAGAACGAACCGCCGGGCCGTCATGGCGATGACGTTCCACGCGATTATGGGTTGCCCGTATTAAGAACGATCCTTGCGATCTTTCAGCCTCTGGTTGATCTTGCACCGGGCAACGATGACACAGCCAAATCCGCTTTGCAAAAAGCCAAACGTTTCTTGCTCGGGTCCGCTCGTTGCGACAGCAAGCTTGATCGGGTTGCCCGCAACAAACTGCTGGACGCAATCGATGGCAAACTTGCCGCCCTGGAGTTTGCCGATGCAAGCGTCGTGAGCGTAGTCGCATGGCTCCAAGAATTGCCCGTCGAAAGTCGCATTTTGCAAAGTGGCCCTCAGCCAGGCTGCGTTCACGTTTCGCCGATTCGCAACGCTTGTCATTCGGGGCGAAAGCATGTGTTCGCAATCGGCCTGGATGCGAACCGGTTTCCCAAGTCGGCCCGAGTCGATCCACTATTGCTTGATGCCGAGCGAAGCCTACTTTCCGATGCCCTGGAAACGTCGACTGAAATCGCCGATCGCAGCCAGCGCGAACTGCTGAACGTCTTGGCTCGCATCGCGGAACTCGAAGACGCCAAGATCCATTTTTCATTCTCAACTCGCAATCTGACCGAAGATCGCGACCAATCGCCGAGCCCAACGCTGGTCGAAATCTACCGCACTGTGATGAACCAACCGGCAGCTCACCTGGACGACTTGCTGGCCCATGTCGGCACGCCGGTGTCGTTCGCGATCGCCGATCCTGAGCACTGGCTTTGTCCCAGCGATGGCGAGTTGGCCCAGCTAGCCACGACACAGGACGAAGCAGCCTGTTGGTCAAAGTTGGAATCGCAGTTCGAGCACTTTCGGCATCAACGCATCGCGCAGGAAAAACGCGATGAATCTGTGTTCAACGAATACGACGGGTTCGTGCCCGCTGCTGGACCGGAACTTTCACCAACCAATTCCAAGCGGCGTGTTTCGCCGAGTCGGCTGGAGACATTTGGAACCTGCCCGCGTCGATTCTTTTTCAAGTATGGGTTGGGCGTCTATCAGCCAGATCAATGGGACATCGATCCGCAGCGCTGGCTGGAACCAATCACACTTGGGAATCTGGTCCATGGGTTGTTTGAAACTTTCTTGCGCGAGCTAACCGCGAAGGAACGCATTCCGAATCTCGATCGCGATTTGCCAAGGTTGCTTGAACTGCTTCAAAACGAGATTGACAAATACTTACGCAGTTTTCCGAGCCCCAACGAAGACGCGTTGCAGCGGCAGCACGAATGGTTGATCGACGCCTGCGAAATCTTCCTCGAGAAAGAACAGGCTTATTGCCAACAGACCGGCGCCCGTCCATGGGTGTTGGAAGCCGCGATTGGGTTGGACGACGAACCGGCATCGCCACTGGATTGTCGCCAGCCGGTAGCGTTCGGTTTGCGAGACGGACGAGTCCTGCAGTTGGGCGGGCGAATCGATCGCGTCGATCGCCTGAATCAGAACGGCAGCGAGAGCTACGCGATCTGGGATTACAAATCGGGTTCCTCCTACGGATTCAGTCAAGAAGATCCGTTCAAACAAGGTCGCAAACTGCAATCGTTCTTGTACGTCGGAATCCTCCGGCACCGACTGGCGGCAATCGGAAGCGGCACCGACGTCGCAACCAGCTTCGGGTACTTCTTTCCGAACACCAAAACACAGGGCCTACGTTTACAGTGGACGTCCAGCGAACTGAAACAAGGCGACCAGATCTTGCAACACATCTGCGACCTGATTCAAACCGGATCGTTTCCCGCTACGACCAACAAGGGTGACTGCAAATTCTGTGACTTCAATACAGTGTGCGGCGACGCGGAATCGATTGCCGCTGATTCGATTCGCAAAGCAACCGAAGACAAGAACCAGGAAACACTCGGCAAGTGGAGTCAGCTTCGGCAGTTAAGCCCACCAGCGTCAAATCTAAATTCGGGGGCAAAACAATGATTACCGAACAACAAGACAAGATCACTCGCGATCGAATCGCACAGGAGCTGGACAAAAATTTCATTGTCGAAGCCGCGGCTGGCACGGGCAAGACAACCAGCTTGGTCAACCGAATGGTCGCATTGGTCGAAACGCGCGCGTGCCGAATCGATCAGTTGGCCGCAGTCACGTTTACTCGAAAAGCGGCCGCGGAGCTGAAAGAACGATTCCAGGCAAGGCTGCGCGAGCGCGCGGCCGAGTGTTCAGCAACTTCCAG
>CAYNNP010000232.1:4602-10386 GCA_964398215.1 uncultured Pirellulaceae bacterium
AACGATTCCAGGCAAGGCTGCGCGAGCGCGCGGCCGAGTGTTCAGCAACTTCCAGCGACACAAACGATACCAGCCGGCAGGTGCTTTTGTCAGACGCAGCCGATCGAGTCAACCAAGCGTTTGTTGGTACGATCCACAGTTTCTGTGCTCGATTGCTACGTGAACGCCCGATCGAATTCGCTGTCGACCCGGCATTCCGCGAACTTGACGAGAGCGAAGACTACCTGCTGAAAGAACAGGCTTGGCATGAAAACATCTCCTGTTTGATCGCCACAGCCGACCCGCTGCTAGACAAACTTCGCGACGTCAACATCAACCGGGCTGAACTGAAACACTGCTTTGATCGGTTCGTTGAATACCGCGACATTCAAAATTGGCCCGTCAGTTTGCCAACTGGTATCGACATCGACGCGCTGCAGCAAGCAACCAAGGACTACATCGACCACATGGCAACGCTCGTGCCATCTTTTCCCGATGATCGTGGCACCGACAAACTGATGGATCGTTATGAACGCATGGTGCGAGCATCACGACGAGGATTTTCCAGCTTAGGCCGATTCTTTGACTTGCTGCAGAACTTCGATACTTCGGCTGGCGAGACCCAGAAGTTTTGGCCAGCCAAAGAACTGGGAATCAAAAAGCTGGGCGGCCGTGAACGCGATCGTTGGAAAGAATTCAGAACCAATCACGCTGGCCCAGGCATGATTTACTGGAGCCGTTATCGGTACAGTTTCGTGGTCGATTTTTTGCGACGCGCGGTCCAGACCTACGAGCACCTGAAGTTGGCTCATGGCGGTTTGGGTTTCCAAGACTTACTGTTGTCGGTCGCCAGTGGATTGAAAGACCAGCCAGAGCTACGAACCTATTTCCAAGGCCGCTACCGCAGTTTGTTGGTCGACGAATTTCAAGACACCGATCCCCTGCAAGCTCAGATGATGCTGTACTTCACGTCGTCCGATCCATCGCAAACCGATTGGACACAGTGCGTACCGAATCCCGGTTCGCTGTTCTTGGTTGGCGACCCCAAACAGTCGATCTATCGATTCCGCCGTGGCGATATCATCACGTACAACAAAGTCAAACAGATCATCTGCAACAACGACGGCGAAGTCCTACCGTTGGTCAAGAACTTTCGTTCGCAAGCACAATTGATTCAGTGGAACAACACTGTCTATAGCGACAAATTTGGCCAACAATCGACCGCCTATTCGCCAGCCGCCGAAGACATGATTCAAGGTCGTGAAGATGCCTTTGTCCCCGGCGATGGCAACACTGCCGTCCAGTCATTGTGCGGCACCTATCGTTTGATGCTGCCCACCGACGGGCGGATCGAAGATGCTCGCGACTACGAAGCCGATTCGATTGCCAAGTTCATTCGGCACGCCATCGATTCCGGCATGCAAGTCGCCCGAACACAAACGGAACTGGATCGCGGGCGATTGCCAGCCGTCCAGCCACGCGACTTCCTAGTCATCCCGCGCGGCAAAAAAGGCATGCATGCCTACACCGAAGCCTTGGAACGCCACGGGATTCCCTATCAAGTTTCTGGTGGCAATCCGCTCGGCACGAATCCGCAACTGACGGTTCTGATCGATTGCCTTCGCGCCATTGATGACCCAACCAACCCCGTTCACTACTTGGCCGTTCTGCGAAAGTTCTTGGGGTTCAGCGATCACGATCTGTACCAGTTGAAACATTCTGGCGGCAGCTTCAATTACAACGCACCGATTCCCGAAACGCTGGACGACGCCCTGCAGGATCGATACCGCTCCGTTGTCGATCGGCTGCGAAAATACCAGGCATGGATGCGGACGTTACCTTACGCGGTGGCCGTTACCAAGATTGCGACCGACCTAGGCGTATTGTCTGCCGCCGCTTCATCATCGCAAGGCGACATGCAGGCTGGCGGGCTGTTGAAAGCGATTGAATGGTTGCGAAACCAAAGCTGGGACTTTGACAGCGCAACCGACTTGATCCAATTCTTAGACGAAGTTCTGGAATCCGACGACACCGATGCTTGCCCAGCCTTGCCGTCATCGGGCAACGTCGTACGTCTGATGAATTTGCACAAAGCAAAAGGGCTGGAGGCACCAATCGTCTTCCTGGCCGACACGGTTGGGAAATTTCGCGGTGAACCCAGTTGCCACATCGATCGCAGTTCGTCAGCACCAGCAGGTTACATGGGGATCACCGCCAAGCAAGGTGAATGGAAAACCATCGACGTCGCCACGCCCGAAAACTGGTCGGACTATCAAGCCGAAGAAAAGCGATTCGTGGAGGCCGAAAATGACCGATTGTTATACGTCGCGACCACACGCGCCGCCTGCGCAACGATCATCAGCGTTGGCAAACGGGATGCCAAGTGGGCTGATTTGTATGGGTACTTGAACGACGCTTCTGAACTTCAAATCCCTGCAAGCGTTTCTTCTGCATTGGACGCGTCCATTGGCACGATCAAGTCCGACGCGAACACCGCGCAGCAGATCGCGGCAAAGTGGACTCGATCGCTTTCGCCCAGCTACACGATCACGACGGCCAAGAAGCTTGGGTTGAAAGGCAAATCGCGGCCCAACTGGGAAGCGTCCGGCGATTACGGGCATCACTGGGGATCAGCGGTCCACGAATTATTGGAACTGTGTTACAAATCCTCCGCCGCGAACTTGCGCCCCACCGCGGTACGACTAGCAGCCGACTACAACATCGGCATCGACCGAATCGACGAGTTAGTCACCACGGCCCAAGCGGTCACCCAATCGGACATTTGGAAACGCGCTCAAGCGGCAACTCGCTGCTACAGCGAACTACCGTTTGAAACCACGATCACAGACGCCAACGGGCAACCACAATTGATCCGAGGCGTCATCGATTTGGTCTTTGAAGAGTCCGGCCACTGGGTAATCGTCGACTACAAGACCGACGACATCACCAAAGAGCAAATCGATTCCGCAGTCACGTACTACCAAGACCAACTAAGCACCTACGCCAACCACTGGACAACCATCACAGGCCTTCCCTGCAAAGAACTCGGTCTCTACATGACAAAATTAGATCAATACGTTCCAACCAAACCGTAGGATCGCGAAACGCAAGTCCTGCCAGGCCGGCGAGGTGTTTTAGCTCATTTGACGGATGCCTAAGAATGAACAGTTTACGATCATGACGCTTGGATTGGAGCAGCGCATATTGACGCAAACGGCCAGCGGCACACCGGAATACAAAAAAATTGGTTTCGCGAAACTTGACTTGAAAACGTTTGCCGAAAATTCATTGGATCGGATTCACAAAGAGGGGCCATTTGATTGACATTCCAGAAGCGTCAAAGTCAGCCCGGCTGTTGAATTGCTGGTCATCGCGCGAGCATGTAAATCGAATGCTCTACCAGATACCGCTCGCGACTTGCTGCTTGCATCCAAGAGCATGTCCAATTGGGGACGCGATGTGAACGCACCACCAGCAGCATTTCAACAAAAGTTGGGCGAGGACCTGGCCCACGCACAGATCTGGCAAACGATCCTGGACTATGTCAGAACGGATAAGGGACACGACGAAACCAGAATGAACGTTCAGAAATTGTTGGCGACGCCTATCAACAACCGAATCGAAATGCTGTTTGCTTTAGTCTTGGATGAAAGCTGAACAGGATGCGTTTAGTCGTGCCCTGCCACCATCTTGCGTTGACCAAGAATCCACTGAAGCAGGCTTTTCAGCTGGTGCGACCCAACGCTGATCACGAAATACCCGAAAGAAGGAATCAACAAGGGAGCATGTGGTAGCACTCTCAGCCCTAGTAGTGCCAGCCGTGAATCCTCGACTCGGAGAGTCGAGCTACTATGGGTACGATCCTCAGTAGGCTATTCGCGTCTTCCGCTTTGACAAAGCATTGGCACTGCCGGCCCAGAAAGGGCCTCCACCAGCCAGGGTGGTCTGTTATCGTCCTTGAATATACCTCCGACGATGAAATGTAGATGTCAGAATGGCTAATTTGGCCACAGAATAGGGGCGTTTGGTGGGATGAAATTTGAATTGCCACGAAACCTGAAAAGCGGATTATCGATTGATTGACAATGCGTTATGATCGGGTTCGCAAAAATTCGCATCCACGGAATGGACCAACACTTTGATCGCCGATGATACCGACAACCGTCGGGGAAAGAAGAAACGCAAGTCTTCAGCAGCGGAAATTCTTCAACGACAACCACCGTTTGAGCTCGAAGCCGAGATGGGAGTGCTGGGCAGCATCCTTTTGATGCCCGAAGTACTTGATGAAATAGCATCGTTACGCAGCGATGACTTTTATGATGATGCAAATCGTATCTTGTATGAACACGTGCGCGCGATGCACGATGATGGCAAGAAGATCGACATCACGTTGCTTGTCTCACGACTACGAACCTCTGGCGAGTATGACAAGATTGGAGGTGCTCCGTACCTAGCACGGATTTCTGGCAGCGTTTCGAACGCCGCACACGCGATGTATTACGCTGACATCGTGTCGGACAAAGCGGTGTATCGAAAGTTGATCGAATCCAGCACCGAGATCTTGCGCGATGCCTATGATCAAGCGGCAGATTCACGTGAACTGTGTGCGCAGGCTGAGCAAAAAGTATTTTCGATCATGGACGGTCGGACGACTCAGTCGCTGCACAGCATGAGTGATGTTTTGCACGCTGCGATGGACCGCATGGAAGCTCGAATGCGCGGCGAGCACTCCGACGGTACAGTGATGACCGGTTTCAGCGATTTCGACGACATGTCTGGCGGAATGCACAATGGCGAGTTGATCATCTTGGCCGCTCGTCCTTCGATGGGAAAAACCGCACTCGCGATGAACATTGCGGAACACGCCGCGATTGAGGATCGGGCTCCCGTTTTGTTTGTGAGCTTGGAAATGTCTGGGATCGAGCTTGCCGACCGGATGCTCTGCTCACTGGCACGAGTCAATGGTCACCGATTGCGGAACGGAACGATCAGTTCGGATGATCAGAATCGTTTGGTATCCAAAGCCAATGAGATCAGCGAAGCTCCGTTGTTTGTGGACGATTCGCCAAGCCGAACGGTCAGTGAGATTGCTGCAGCGGCTCGTCGTATCAAACGACGCGAAGGAAACCTTGGCATGATTGTGATCGACTACTTGCAACTGATCGAGCCTGATAACTCGCGTGATCCAAGGCAAGAGCAGGTGGCCAAGATCGCACGTCGTTTGAAAGGGATGGCTCGTGAGCTTGAGGTGCCGATGCTTTGTCTTTCGCAGTTGAATCGTCAAGCGGAAGATAGCAAGGACCACAGACCAAAACTCAGTCACTTACGTGAATCGGGTGCGATCGAGCAGGATGCGGATGTTGTGATGTTTGTCCACCGCGAGGAGTACTATCATCGCGGCGAAGATCGTGCACAGTTTGCAGGTCAAGCAGAAATCATCATTGCGAAACAACGGAACGGGCCGGTTGGCGATGTGAAGCTGACTTGGGAAGCCGATTACACACGCTTTTCAACACGCGCCGCCGAACGACACGGCGAGTTCGACGACTACGCAGAATTCAGCGCCCCAGGTGGTTTTTAACGTTCCAGCCGAACGCGAAAAGTTGGTTCCTACGTAGCGAATTGGCGACAGCATATAGCCCCAGGGCAAATCACTTTTTCAAAGTACGTTGGGCATTCCTGCCCAACTGAATTTAAAAACGCTTTGACTCAGGCAAGAAAGACGTGCCCGATAAAAGTCGCGAACGACAAGATTCGGTTTTAGCGTTGCGATACAGGTGTGACTAAATGACTCTCCCTTTGGGC
>CAYNNP010000233.1:0-6731 GCA_964398215.1 uncultured Pirellulaceae bacterium
GGGACAGAGATGGCTACTTTAAGACGAAACCGGACGAGCCTTGGTCAGGAATAATAGGGACTGACTAAATGAGCTCGGTTTTTCCTGGGATGGCGAAGCCGATCTTCTCGCGCGGTGCTTTGATGTCGAACTCTTGGGGGAACAGAGATTGCTCTGATTTGTTCGTTAGGAAATCCCAGGTCACTTTCTGGCCGGTGTAGGCGGCAGTACGACCAAGCACAGCGGTCAATGAACTCTCGGCGGTATTCTTTAGTTCAACGATTGGATTGCCACTGCGAACTGAATCCACAAGGTCTTTGTGTTCCTGTTTGTACGCGGCGCCAATGTTGCCTTTCATCGCCCAGCTTTCCTTGCCACTGCGATCGGTGATCGACGCGCCTTTATTGCTGCCGAAAATCGTACAGATGCCTTTGGTTCCGTAGATCACGTTGCTGTTATCACCTTTCGTGCCTGGAATTTGACGGCACATGAATGACAGCACGCGGTTGCCAGAGTAAAGATAGTCGACTTCGACGTTGTCCCACATCTCACTGTCATCTGGACGCGTGAATCTTCCGCCAGCGCCGTATGCTGACTCGGGCGGTCCACCCATGATCCAATTCATCGTATCAATGTTGTGAACAGCTTGTTCGGCGATTTGATCACCGGACATCCAGACAAAGTGCATCCAGTTATAAATCTGGTACTCAGTATCGGTCATCCCTGGCTTGCGATTGCGATACCAGATTCCTGTTGCGCAGTAGCGAGTCGTCGCGCTGATGATATCGCCAATCTCGCCACCATGAATACGCTTGATGGCTTCCATGTAATTGGTTTGGCGTCGGTATTGAGTTCCCGTCACGATCGCTGTCTTGTTGGCGCGGGCCTTGGCGTCTGCCCACATGCAAACCTTGAAGCCAGCTGGATCCACGCAAGTTGGTTTTTCCGCAAACACATGCTTGCCCGCATCGACGGCTTCGGCGATGTACTGCGGCCGAAAACCAGGAGGCGTCGCGAACATTACAATGTCAATGTTCTTGTCATCCAAGATTCGTTTGTATCCATCGATTCCGCTGTAAACACTTCCCGCTTCGACTTCGACTTTCGATTCATATTTCTCCAAGCCCTTGAGTAGACGTGGTGGCTTTTCTGGATCAAGGTCCGCGATCGCTGTAAGTTTGACATTCTCGTTGGCCGTCAAAGTATCATTCGCCGCGCCGCCACCGCGCCCGCCCGCACCAACCAATCCGATTCGTACTAGATCTTGGGACGGTGCTGGTTCGTCACCGCGAATTGGTCGAGTCGATCCAGCTAGCCCCGTTGCAACGGTCGCAGCGGTCCCTGCCTTGATAAAATTGCGTCGCGTTGGGGTTTGATCAGTATCTGAAGCGGGCGTTTTGTCGGTCATTCCAAGTTTCCTTGATGAGTACAACACGTGGATGGGGAGAGCAGACTATCTTAATGTAAAACGCGTCACGATACAGTGTTGTGATTCAACAAGCGATCCACAGACACGCGAATCGCCAAATAACCGGCCCGGTTGGTGGTTCAGGCAGATGCGACCAGCAGCAAAACCCTTTGAGTCCTTTCCGTGAGAGCCAATTTTGATGCGTAGCCTATTCGTTTTTTTGATTCTACTTTTGGCGACCTCGTCATCCGATGCTCAATGGGATCGTGCGGAGGAGCAAATTGCGGAATTGCGATCTTTGGCAGACTCCACAGCGACGTTGCAAAATGAATTGGATCAATCCGGTAACCTGAATCTGAAAAAGAAGCACTATCGAATCACGAAAACACTGCATGTTGATTTGGCCAAGCACGGAGCGGCTTTGATAGACGCCAGTGTTGGCAGCACTCTGATCATGGATGGCGCGGGCCCTGCGCTGCGAATCGTCGGGACTCATCAAGGCACTGCGTCGCCAAAAACTTTCAAACCGAAAACATGGAACCAGCGAATGCCGACGATTCGCGGGCTGGAGATCTTGGGTGCAAACCCAAAGGCAGATGGTATCCAATTGGATGGGACCGTTGCGGCGATCGTGTCGGGAGTCAGCGTACGTTGGTGCCGACACGGAATTCATCTTGCGAACCGGAACCGCAACGTGATCATTTCAGATTGCCACCTGTACGATAATTCTGGGATCGGAATTTTCTTGGATGACGTGAACCTTCACCAAATCAATGTCAAGGGAACACATGTTTCCTACAATCGCGGCGGTGGCATTGTCGTGCGTGATGGAAACGTTCGTAATCTACAAATTGTAGGCTGTGACATCGAAGGCAATATGCCAGCGGATCAGACACCTACTAAAACTGCGAATGTCTTGATCGACGTTTCTGGTTCGCCGGGCGACAAATCAAAATCGATCGCGGAAATATCGATTACTGGATGCACGATTCAGCACGCTGCAAACTACGGTGCTGGCAAAACGAAGGGGGTTGCGCTAGGTGGAGCCAATATTAGGTTGGCGGGAAAGGAGATCTACCCGATCAACTCTGTGACAATCAGTGGCAACGTGTTGAGCGATACGACCACGAACGTGGATTTGATGCACTGCCACGACATCATTATCGCCAACAATAACTTCTTCGCACCGGGAGACCAAAACTTGCGGGTCGGGCACAGCGAGCGAGTCAACGTGGTCGGCAACACGTTCAATCCACGGAATTTCGTCCGGCCTGGTACCATCGTTTTCGACCAGTGCCGATCTTGTGTGCTTAGTAATTCAACACTGCATAAACTTGCGGACGAGAATGGCGCTGTGCAGATCATGCGATGCAGCGAATTTGTGATTGCCAATCTGATCTTTTCGTCATGTGAATCGGGAATCGTTTTCGATAACTCGCGCTCTTGTTCCGTCGCAAACTGTCGCTATGTCGACTTTGGACTGAACAAAAAAACTGTGGTAATCCGTCCACCTACGGACTCGATCAGGGTGCAAAAACCCTAAGAAACACTGGTGTTTTCCAGACGCTGCTATGCAAGCAAAACTTAGCTGAGGGAAAACCCGTACACCTAGTTTTCCTGATTAGGGTTGACCGAATACAGCCAGCTTTGATTTAACAAATTCAATCGAATTTCATTCCAAGTTTGAGTCAGGGCAGTGATGACAAACTTTCAAAAACAGTATCAATACGTCTATGCGTTGGGTACCGGTGAGTGGCTGGATGTTGCGGAGAACGCGGCCTATGACATGAACGTTAATTTTGTTCGTGTTCAATCCGTGCTTCATTTTTTGACAACCGCTAGCGCGATCTCGTCGGACCAAGTGTTGTTTATTGACACGCAAACCAATGCGGACTATCGCGAGATTCACGATCAAATTCGCGATCATCAAATTGATTGTTCGGTGATCGCAGTCACTGGCACGATGGATCCAAAAAGTCTAAATGCAGTAACGGAGTTGCGTGCGGACCAAATATTGATGCTTCCTGCATCGCAAAAAACCACTGCTGACTTGATCCGCCACGGCCTCAGTTCTCAGCAGATCGTTCGGCATCGATTTCAAGTGGAACGAAGCTATTTGCGAAAGAGCAACCTGGATAAACGTGAGGAATCCGTTCTGCAGCTGGCGATCCACGGAGCATTGAACAAACAAATCGCTTCGAAGCTGGATGTCCACATCAAGACGATCGAACGTATTCGCAAAGACGCCTACAAGAAGCTTGATGTTCAGACCGTCGCGGAGATGGTCCGAGTCATGACGCTAGCAGAATTGTATGACGTCTTTTTTAAGCGAGAATTGGGTCAACAGCACCTGCAAACCAGCCTGAATTCTTGCGGTTAAAATTCGTCGGATGTTCGGATTAGCGAAAAACCAATGCCCGTGGTTCTTGGCCGCGTGCAGACGCAGAACGCTGGATCTGACTGTGCAATTCTAAAGCAGCAAAACCTGTTTTTGCCCCTGAAATCCAGCTGCGCGACCGGTGCATTGGATTGCGAACAGCTTTTCCACACGGCACAGCTTACCTAAAACGTTCGTGCGACAATGACATTCGTTTGCATTCGATGCAAATGCCTGCTTAGCGCTTCGCGGCGACGGATCTCTTCGTTAGCGTATTGGTTCTTGTTGAACACTCAATTACGCTGCTCGCCGAACGGATTACAACGCCGCATGTCGCCCGAAGATTCATTCCAAGTACCTTTCGAAACTGACTCCCAAATCACCGAAATCTCCGAAGAAAAACCCGATGCAATCGCTGAGAGCCCTGAGTCCATCGAACTGACCCAGCCGTTCGTTGGCCAGTGGAACAGTTTGATCAGCACGACCAACTGGGAGAAAGGAAAGATCATCAGCGAGTGGCGATCGGCCCTGATGGAATCTGGCTCGGATGCGACAGAGTATTCCGACGAAGCGTGGTCTCGCAAAGTCGGTGGGGTGACTGCACCTCATGTTGGTAGATTGCGCCGAGTATACGACCGGTTCGAGACCAGCTTTGAATCCTATGAAGGACTGTACTGGAGTCATTTTCTGGCGGCATTGGATTGGGACGACGCTCCGCTTTGGCTGGAGGGTGCGTCCAAGGAGACGTGGAGCGTTTCTAATATGCGAGACAAGCGCTGGGAGGCGCATGGGGCCGTGGAGTCAAATCGTCCTCAGCCTGGCCAGGTTGTCGAAGTCGACACGGACGAAGATGTCGTGATGCCTGCCCAGGGTGGCGGCAAGACAAAGGAATATGGTGACGATCCAAGTGGTGTTGCATCAGGCCCGGTTTACGAAGGACCGGATTTTGGCGAAGAAGAACCGCTGGGTGGAACGGGCGAATCGAAAAGCGCGAAAGCGAATAGTGCGTCGACGGCCGAAGAGCCTGAGGTGCCGGTACAGCCATTCGTAGGATTGCCGGAATTGCCAGAAGACTTGAGCGAAGCCATGGAGTCTTTCAAGCTTTCATTGCTACGGCACAAGACGGGCGGCTGGCGCGACGTTGACGCCGAAACCGTACAAAAGTACTTGGACGCTATTGGAATCATGATCCGCGCATGACCGTTTGATTCATGGCGCCCAAAACCTCAGGCTAATGCCCGAGGATATATGCTGACGCCATTTCTTGGCTAACGCACCGATGTCTTGGATCCGAAGGTTGGCAGCTTCGGAGAACCTCATCCCGCAAGCGTAGAGCGTCATCAGAAAGGTTCGGTGCTTGAGGTTCTCTGTGCATTGGATCAGTGCGTCTGAGGTGGTGCCGTTTTAGGGGGCCACGCGGATGCTTAAAATGGGTGATCCCCAAGGAACCGTAAGATGCCAAGGAAGAACCAGCCGAAGCCTACCGCACGTCGCACCTATGATGACAATTTCAAGGCTGAGGCCGTACAGATGCTACTTGATGGACACTCAGCGCAATCGATTGTTGAGCGTCTGGGAATCTCTGGAACCAATTTGCTTTATCGATGGAAGAAACAGCATCTTGAAAAAGCAGGGCCAGTTGGCGCGGCGGTTGATCTCGCGGTACTCGATGGAATTTTGTGGTGGCGCTGACAAGTAAAGAGTCTCGCGACCGCGAAACGAATCGCAATACAAACAACTCCAATGTGCCGGAACAGCGCAAACGCCTCCACTATGTCGCAGAGACCACACTATCAATGACGTTTCTACTTGCGCCCGATGTTCCGGCAATTGCAGCGTTTGCTCGGTCCGGCCTACTTACTGTGTTGCTGGGTTTGATTAGCCGGCTTGGAATGTTACTTCTTCGAATGGCTGGATTACGACGAAACCTTCGCCGACGAATTCCATCTGAATGGACTCGCCGCTGCCGCGTCCGACAAACGTCTTGAATGACACGTCTGTCTTGAAGTTCGGTGTTAGATTTCCGGACCAGGCGATCGTTGCGTTCGGGTCGGTGATGACGGGTTGGTCTGGGGTAACAATCAAAGTCATCGGCTCGTAGTGCGATGTGATCGCGACCATGCCGGTCCCTTCAAGTTTCACATTGAATAGACCACCGGCCATCATTGCCGTGATCTTTCGCATCATTTTGATGTCCCACTCGATCCCGTTTTCCAGACAAAGCAGATCATTGCCATTGACGAATATTGCTTCGTTGTCGAGATACAGGATTTGAATTTTCTTGCCGGAATCCGCAAGGTACATCCGCCCTCTGCCTTCGGCTTTGGTCAGCCGTGTCCCTTCGCCGGTGACCGCCTTTTTCAACAACTTGCCCAGGCCCTTGTCCAGCATGCCTTCGCGTTTGTATTTAATGTTGCCCACATGGGCGACCATCGCGCCGGTTTTGATCATGATGTCGCCATCAAGGTTGACCTCCAACATTCGAGCGCTTTCCATTTCGAACAGGCCTTGGCCACGATCCCTCTGGCGACTTTTTTCGATGAATTGGCCGATCGAGTAGCGGTTGTCGTCGTCTGACGTGCTGTGATCGATACCTTGCTGTTGGATAGTTGGCTGTGCGGCCAGTGTGGGAACAGGACCATTGACTGGGACCTGCACGGCGTCACCGCAACCAGGGCAGCGAAGTCGCTTGCCGGCGTATTCCGGTTTGGCTGACAGAGTTTGTCCACACTCACAGTTGATCAGAATCGACATCTTTTTGATGGCTCGTTTTGATTGGGTTCGTTAGTTATTCGGAGAGTATTCGCAGTGCAGTTATCGACGATGGCCAAAATACTTTGCTGAATCGCCAAACGACAAGTCGGCGGGAGCGCTTGATCAAATCTGGACCAGTCGCGATTTGGTCCAGCGGCGTTTGAATTCTGTGTGCGAGTTAGAACAAGCAACAGTCATGGATTCATTTAGCAG
>CAYNNP010000233.1:6831-10361 GCA_964398215.1 uncultured Pirellulaceae bacterium
CCGTGACATTGCTCTCTCGTAGGCTCTGACATCCAGGATTTCGAGTGCACTGCCGCGTCCTCCTTCATTCGTTGTGGGTGCGATCTTGAGAGCAAGTTGCACAGCGAGAAAAATGTCTCTGTCACTTAGAGTGTTCAAGGGAACCCGATGGATGACTCCCAGGTGGTCTTCAAGTTCGATCGTTTTCTTGTCAATGATTTTTAGAAAGCGGGCCGACAAGGTGATTTTGCCGGTGTGGTCGGTCCAGCCTCTGAAATCGTGTTTGGAGGAGTTTTTCTTTCTACGATAATCTTCAGAGTCCCAGATCGGGCGTTCTAGAGCATCCAACTCCTGCTCGATCGCTTCCTTTGAAGCGCGCGTTCCGAGAGCGCCCCACAAACCGAAGGGACTTTCGCTGCCAGGTGCCGTTGTACCGACTCCTTCCAGGTGTACGCCAGGGCTGGTGGAGTCGCCAACGTCGATGGAATTGGTAATGAATGTCACGCTGCCATCGCCCATCAACACATGGACGCCGCCATCGTGGTAGCTGGACGCGGCGACGACAGAATCTTCGATTCCCTTTTCCGATGCGCAGGATGGCGAGTTCGGTGGCAAAACTGTTTGGAATCCAGTTATCCACATTGCCCCATCGTTCCAGCGGGAACCTCGTCCTCTGGACCACCATTTCATATCCGGCGCCTGCAGAACATTTGTGCACAATGAAGGATTGTTGCTGAGCCCGTTGATGTTTGTTGCGATGCCGCTCAAACCTTTTTTGCCTTTCACGGATGACTGAGTTTCAGACACCATGATCGTGTTGGAGAGCCCATCCAGGATGTCTCGAAAACGCATGCCTTGGCCAGGTACGAAGAAACCACGTTGAGAGCATCGCGAGTGCTGAAGTTGATTGCGGTACAACTCTGGGTCCTTGTTTTGATCGGCAAGACGTCGTCCGATCATGTGCGTGCCGTCACCGAAGCAGGCAACATAATTTGTCTGTGTGCCGATGGCGTTGTCTGGTGACGATTCTAAAGTGAAAACTACTTTCGGCTGATCAGCGACTGAGGCAGTGGGACGGTCGGGACATCGATAGACCGCAGGACCTTTTCCCCACGGCAAATATTCTTTCGCATCGTACCAGGGTGCTGGCCCCATCGCTGGAAACGTTTTTCCACTAGGCGATTGGTAGGGATTTGCAATTTGCTCCCATAGTTGTTGCTGCTCTATGAATGGCGTCAGCCCAACTAGAAACCCCATTCTGCCGCGGTTGCTGGTTGCGTCATCATCTCCGTCCGTCCCTTGGCAGGTATACGGCAGGCGTCTGTACGCCGAATGATAGTTATGGATAGCGAGCCCAATTTGTTTCAGATTATTGGAGCACTGAATTGAACGTGCTGCCGCTCTTTGACGTGCAAGCGATGTCAGCATCAACGCAGCGATCATCAACATGCATAATGAAAAGACGATTGCATTGACTGGCGAAAGGTGCTTTTGATTCACGGCTAAACCCTTAGGTGGTATCGATTTCGGCTGAGACAGAAATGCGGCGCCGAACGAGTCCCCGTGTCGGCACGCAAAAATTTTGAAAATCAAATTATCGAGGTGGGGCGAACTGCCAGTGATCATCTTTGTAGATCAGATCCAGACCCGCAAATATTGGACGGTACCGCTCGTCAAATTTGACCATCAATACGCCAGACCGACTGGTTCCGAACGCACTGCCAGGCTCTTTCAGTGCCCTGAGTCCTGTGTCGAATCGGTAGATCAAAAGACCTCGTTCGGCCGCTACCCGTTTGCCCATGCCTTGAGGGTCAAGATGGCCGCCAGGAAGATAATTTTTGGCGAATTCAGCGTACTGTTTATTTTCCAGTAACTTCAATCCTGCCGTCAATTGTTCCTCCAAGGAATTTTGTGCCTCAGTACGTTTGGCAAAATGATTCTCCACGGCGCGGAATGCATCTTCACTCGTGAGTGCTGACAGGGGGACGCGTTTCATTTCACCAGCGTCGGTCAACAACATTAGATTCGATTCACGCTGAATTTCGATTTGCCGCCCCGAAATTTTTCGCTTGCCATCGCGAGAAGTCCACTGCTGAAGTGGCTTTTGGGAAAGTCGTTCTTTTTCAAACTGCGTCAAGTCTCGCGGGGGCGGAATCACGCTAGGACTATCTTGACCTGCGATGACTTCTTTATTAGCACGTGTACCCAATGCTCCCCACAATCCGTAAGGACTTTTGCTTCCTGGAGCCGTATACACGTTCGGCTCTTCGGGTTTGAAGGCAACGGTAGGGCGACTGGAGTCTCCCGTATCAATGGAATCGAGTGCGAACAGGACGGCTCCGTCCATCAATCCGATGTGGACGCCGCCAGCAGCATGGTGACTGGACGGCGTCATGACTCCTTCCAGTTCCACTTCATCCGAAGTGGCCGACGATTTATTGGGCGGCAAGATCGTTTGAAACCCAACTGATCGCAGCGTGCCGTCTGCCCAGCATGAATTGCGTCCATCTGGCCAATACTGAGTGTTGGGATCGCTTGCGGCGCGAAGTGCGGCGGATGGTCGTTTTGCGAGATCGCTGACGGACTTGGCGACTTTCGGGCCAGCGATCTTTGCCTCTGAAAACATCAATGTGTTTGACAGTCCGTCCAGTATGTCGCGAAAGCGAAGCTGGCTACTGGTAAAAGGACCACGGTTTGAAGCCCGAGCCGCTTGTACCGTGCGTGCATCTGGCTTTTCGCCCAACGGGTATCCAACCAAATCAACTGCGTCGCCGTAGTTGATCACGTAGCTGGAAACCAAAGGAAACTTGGCAGCGTCCTGATCGGTTGGACAAACGAGTGTCTTGGGGCGCATCGACCACGGTTTGTAAACGGCTGGGTCGTACCAGGGAACGGGGCCCATGGTAGGAAAGACTTTTCCTTTGGACTGAAACCTGTTGGAAACCATTTGCCAGAGTCGCTGTTCTTCCATGAACGGAAGAATCGCAACGAATGGGCTGAGACGCCCCGCATTGTTTTGTTCATCGGTTGCTCCTTCACGAGCAGAACTGCCACCGCATCCAGCCGGTAGCCGTTTGAAAGCCGAGTGGTAGTTATGGATTGCTAGCCCAAGCTGCTTCATGTTGTTCGAGCAATGCGAAAACCGTTGAGCTTCTCTTTGCCTGCTGATGCCAATCAGGCCAATTGATGCGATGACGGCCGTGCCGACCAATACCGCAAACACATCCACAAACGAAAATCGTCGATTCAACATCGCGTGTCCCCACTTTGTTTTCGATTTTTGATTTATCTTGAATCGGTAGTATACCGTATCCAGCACACAAAGTGGATTTTGAAGAACCGCTTGTTCAACAACCAGAAAACCAGTTGGGAAGTAGCGGGAGCATATAGTTTCGGGCATTAGCCCCTGTCTTTACCCACGACTTTGACGCGCAACGTTTTCGATTTTTGCGGCGTGAAACCAAGTCCGAAGGATCAACAACAAAGCCTCGGGTCGCGCAGCGCACCCGGGGTTTGGTGGTGGATTGTCGATGAACGCCGAAGGTGTTCGA
>CAYNNP010000234.1:0-10309 GCA_964398215.1 uncultured Pirellulaceae bacterium
GCGCTTTCAGATGTGGTGTTTGGTTGTAGGCCGGACCAAGGACGCGATACGTGCCGGAACAGCGCAAACGCCTCCATTGTGTCGCAGAGCTTACGCTATCAATGACGTTTCTACTTGCGTCCGAAGTTCCGGCAATTGCAGCGTTTGCTCGGTCCGGCCTACAACTTTTTTGGTAACCCGACGCGTGAGCGAGGGACCGGTGGAGATTCAATGTCCCTCGCTTACGCGTCGGGTTACCAAAATCACCCGAATCAAAATCTGATTTGCCGCTCTGAGGGTTTTGGGGCTCGTTGAACCTCGCGCAAGGGTGTGTTACAAACTGTTAACTGTGATTCGCAACTTGGAGAAATGAGTTCAGGTCTAGCTTGGTGTTTACACCGTGGGCGGCGTTGCGCCGTCCGAGCATCCTGCCTTTCATTGCATCACAAGGAAGACTGTTTCAGGCCCGCTATCGACCGTCGACACCCCTAGTTGTTGGCGGGTCTGGATCAACCTCGCCATTCGTGGTTCCGCCAACAACTAGGGGTGTCGACGGTCGGCGTTCCAGTGAGTCTTCCATGTTCCAGGTCTTGAAGTAGACTTCGCTTCTCCAAGTTTTTTGCGGAAACGTTCCTCGGCGTAGGTTCGTTTCCGCAGCGAGTCGCTTTTCAAATCCAATCGCTCTTGTGCCTCTGCTGGAAGTGAGTTTGATTCGTGGCGACTCTTGTTCAACTTGATGATGTGCAGCACGCTCTTGATGCACGCGACCCGTCGATGGTTTCCTTGCTGATCCAAATGATCGAGCAAGATCTTAGGCAAATAGTCCAAGATACTCCTGGGAACGAAAACGAATTTACGTTTCCAAAGTTCTTTGACGAAATTCAGTCGCGAAACTTTCGCCGCAAGTCGCTGCAAGAACAGTGGGACTTTCGAAAACAACGAATCGCGCAGCTGGAAGCGTCCGAAGCAGAAACGGTTTCGCCTGTCCGCTTTCGGTCGCACGAAATCATCTTGAAACTCTGGGAAACCAATGATGCGTTTAGCCGCAAGTGCTTGCTGGGCATCATTCGGGATGTGCCGTTGGTGTACGGTCCTTTCAAAGCATTGAAGCAGATTTTCAAGGAAGCCGAGGCGGCAGACGATACGCAGATCTTTGGTGCTTTGGGGGCCCGCTTCGATGTTGCGTTTGCAAATAAGTATCACAACGGTGTGAGCAGATTAACGCTGGGTTATTTGTGCCGTCGCGCGTGGCGTTACTTGCGCCGCATCGGTGAAACGCTACCAAGCGTGTACCCAGATGTGGCAGCGGATTTTTTGATCCACTATTTACCTGATGACTTGACCTACGATTGGCAGCTGAATGAAGCCTGGGTGTTGAATCACATTTTCTTTCACCAAACGCGTTGCTACTCAGCGACCAAGTTTAGATTCGGTCGTTATGTGTCCGGACGAGGTTATCAGCAAAAACCTAACAGTCGGCTGAAGCATCGTGCGTTCGAGGAGGCTTGGAAACGATCGCCCCGGCCACTGTTTGCGTTGCTGCTGGAGGCTCAGTGTGATCCGATTCGCGAGTATGCGGCGGCGGCGCTGAAGTCTGATTTTCGCGCGACGCTACGTGAGATCGAGCCGGACTGGGTGGCGCGGTTGGTTTCCGTTCGCAGTTCGACGATTGACGACTTCGTGATTTGGATTTTGGATAATGTGCCAAAGTTTGAACAATCAAAGTTCCGTGAATTGGGACTGCATGATGCTGTGTTGATGTTGTTCGATTCTGGTTCGCCCAAAGCGGCTAAGTTTGCAGCGGAATACGCAAGGACGCATGCACGCGATTTGTCGGTCGATCATTTGATTCGTCTGGTTAGCAATCACAATGATGTGGTTTCAAAACTTGCAACCGACTTACTAAAGGCACTGGACCCTCGCAAAGATGTTGGCCTGGATGCTTGGGGGCGGTTGCTGGAGAATGATTCGGGCAGCAAAGTGGCAGCGGACATGCTGCAGAAACACTTTACGGGCAAAGATCTGACGCCGGAGTGGTTCGCAGAACGTTTGTTGCACGGTCAGCAGAACGCTCAAAAATTTGCGGTCGAGAATTTGCCACGGTTGCATAAACCGGAAAAGCTGGGTGCACAGTTCTTTACTGATTTGATGTTGAAAACCGATCCGACCAATCGTCAGCATCACGGGGTCATTCGGCTTGGTAGCGATTCGCTGCAGAAGCTGGGTTTGGATTCGGTCGAAACTGAAACCCTGCAACGGTTGCTTTTGCATCCAGCAACCCACTACACGGCGTCAAAATGGGGCCAGCAAGGATTGGTGGAACCAAAACGTTTTGGCGCAGAGTTCTTGAAACGAGTGGTATTCAAACCGACTTACGATACCGAGCCGCTGGTTGTCGAAGCACATGCGGGCGAGTACTCGGATTGTTACCAATACGATCCGTTGTTTGCGTCAACGTACTTTGCGTGGCTGGCCGACGTGCGACAGTTCTCGCCCGAGGATCTTGGGTTTGAGTGGTTGATGGGATTGGTTGCACGAAGCGAAGTCGAGTATCACGATTTTGCTGTGGCGACGATGTCCAAGGGGTTTTTGCCGGCCGATTTTGCTCCCCAGAGTGGTGGCGATTTGGCGCCGGCGGCGGACGCTGATGATGGCGAGGTCGATGTTGATTTGGATGGTGCGTCGTTTGTGTTCACCGGCAAATTGGCGACGATGACGCGAGCAGAGGCGAAGAAAAAAGTCACCGACGCGGGCGGTACGAACTCTGGCACGGTTGGCAAGAAACTGGATTACTTGGTGATCGGTGATGAGGGGTCGCCGCTGTACGGAGAAGGACGCAAGGGTAGCAAACAGCTCAAGGGCGAACAGTTGATGGAGGAAGGGGCGTCGCTGCGGATCATGTCTGAAACAGCGTTTCTGCAAATGTTGGCAGGCGAGACGCGCGAGTTCAGCGAAGACGATGTGCATGCGGGTTGCACGCGATTGTGGCAGATGATGACGGAAGCTGAGGTGGAAGACGAGCCGTTGGCGCGGTTCGCTCATGCGTACATCCGCCAACACCACCCAGAGATATGCTTGAAGGAAACTGATCGCCCGGTTGATCCTGGCGCGGAGATACCGGATTCTTTTTTGACGTTCGAGGTTGTGGCGCCGTTGTTTTCGGATGACCGAGTGACGTTGCGAAGTTTGGCGTTGGAGCTGGCGAGCTACGAATTCGCGAGATGGCAACCATCGATTGACGGTATCGTGGCGATGTGCGAGACACCGTTTCCCGAAGTCCGTGATTTTGTGATCAAGTCGTTGACTTGTGAGGATTTGCCCGAGCATCGAAAGTATCGGTTGAACCCGGATGTATTGACGGTGGATGCGGTCTACAGCTTTTGCGAATCACGCGACGCAAAAACGCGATCGCTTGGCATGATGTTGATCGGTAGGCATCGGCGCTTGCAACTGCCCGACGCCCTGTTCCGCTTGACGGAGAGTCCTGATGGTCGGGTGCGTGGCTTTGTTATCCGGACCCTGTGGAGTTTGTATCGTGATCGCCATATCACCAGCGGTTGGCGTCCGAAGTTTCACCAACGCAAATCCACTGTGGGTACAAAAAAGAAGGCCATGACCGAGGAAGAGGTTTTGGCGAAAACAGGTTCCGGAGCACCTGAAAGGCCTGATGAATTGCCCGCGCATTTTGCGGAGATTCAAGAATTGCTGCGGCGTGTTTTGTTTCAGCTGCCGCCTGGGCCGCCGCCGAAATCTGCGAAGTCTGCAACGGACGATATGGTGAAACTAAAACCGTTGCCGGCACGGAAATCAAAACTAAACCTTGTGGAAACCGTTCGTGACTTGGCGATCGAAGACAAGGATTTTGCGGAAGTCGTTTTGCCAGTGCTCATTGAGTTCATGGATTCACGCGGCAAGAGCGAGCAAGCGGCGTGTATCGTCGCGGTTACAAGAATCAAATCGGCACACGGGTTACTGGAACAGCAGGCCGAGATCCAGGAGGTGGTATCGTGAGTGACGCAAAGGGATTGGAATACCGCGGCGATATTCGAGCGATCGCCGCAACGGGAAAAATGGTTGCCTGGGTTACCGAGCATCCGGAGAAAATTCCCACGGCGGTTTATCGTCTGGATGCCGAATCACTGGACTTGGAAACCGCGAATTTGCCTTGTGGTGGCCTTGCGATTTTGGCGGACAAGAAAGGATTCTGGGTCAGCGGCGATAATGCGTTGCTGTACCAATTGACGCCGAAAGCCAAGAAGCCAAAACAGATTGCGGAACTTCCGGCCCCAGCGACTTGTTTAGCTCAGTTGTCGGACAAGCGTTTGGCGGCGTTGTGTGAATCAACATTGGTGGTTGTCGATTCGGCGAAAGGCGAATTGTTGCAGCAGATAGGTTTGGCCGACGCGGGTACCGCGCTGGCCGCGGATCCCACCGGCGAATGGTTGGCGGTTGGATTGAACGACGGTTCGGTTTCTGTTTTTGAATGCGAAGACAAGGACACGTTTCAGCCAAGCGAGACTGAGAAACTGCATAACGGTGCGGTGACGTCGATGTTGTTCGAACCCGAAGAACTGCGGTTTTTCACTGCAGGAGCCGATCAAAAGTTGTTGTTGACGCACGCGCGCGGACGGCTTGAACCAGAAGATCGCGGGCGCAGCAATCAGCATGGTGATCGAGTCACGGCGATGGTGTTGGCGCCAGGCGAACGGTTCATCACCGGTAGTCGGGACAAATCATGCAAGACGTGGGCGCGTGTTGGTGCCGCGAAACCGGCAACGCAAAATGAAGGCGTGTCGGCGGTTGTTGACATGGCGATGTGCGAGGTTCATGGCCGAACGCAAATTGCGATCGCATGCTCCGATAATTCGATTCGGTTTTTTGTGATTGATGCCGCAGGGCGATTCGGCAATGCAACGCAGCGCGTCAATGATGCTTATTCGCGTGCCAAGGACATGTTGGCTCATAGCGATCCGGCGCAGCGCGGCGAGGCGCTTTCGTCGCTCGCTGATTACGCCGATAACCGCAGCGTAAAAATGCTTGCTCAGCATGTGGGCAACGAAAGCGATCACAAGTTGCGCGTCCGGACCACAGAATTGTTGTGCAAGTCTGATAGCCCGCTGGCCGGCAAACTGCTGGAGCCATTTCTGCAAGTCGACGACATGGTCGTACGGCAAACCGCGTTTGATGGTTTGTGCAGCCGCGCTGCCGACGGTGATTTTTCGCCAATGGAATTGGCCTTGGATTCGGGTCACGACAATATTGCGACCGATGCGATCAAGCGGCTGACAAAGCTTGCCAAGGGCGACGAGATTGCGAATCGGATGATCGTTGATGCACTGCAACACCAATTGCATGAAGTGCGCACGTCCGCTCAGCTTAATTTGGAAACGATCGGCAAATCAGACAGCCCCGAGGCGAACTTGCTGGGTTTGGCGTCTGGGCAACCGGATGCGCGAACGTTGGGGCTTGTGCGTTTGTTCCAACGCGAAATGATGGACTTGCCACGCGTCAAAGCCGCTCTGCGCCGCGCGCTCGATGACGGCGATGCCAATGTGCGAATGCACGCGTACCTCGTCGCGACATTGCCGCACAAAGAGCTTTCTGCGGCGCTGCGTTTCCGAGATCAAGATCTGCATCGCAAGTACCATGCTCTTGAGACGATCGGAAAAGACAAAGCGAAGGATGCTCCGAAAGCAAAGAAGGCGTCGGCCGATGTGCCGGTTGAACAACTGGACGCGCTGCTGACAGCGATGGCCAGTCGCGCATCGGACACGTCTTTGCGTGGGGCGAAAGGCTTGGCGTCGCTGGGGGATCCCCGGTCACTAGGAACGCTGTTGCAGCTGAGTTGTGTGGACGACGAAAAGATGCGCGGCGAGGTCTGCGGTGCGCTCGCGGAACTGGGTGACTCGCGTGCAACCGATCGATTGAAAACAATGCTCAACGACAGTGCGGCGTCGGTGCGCGATGCCGCTTACACGTCGTTCGACGTCTTGACCGCAAAAGATCCTTTGGAAGCCGCTGAATCGGGGTTATCGAGTTCGCATGAGGATGTGCGCCGGCGAGCCTTGGAGTCGCTGGTCAAATTCGTGCGTAAGTCCGCGAAGAACAAGAAGAATGCTCAGGCATTGGAATTGCTGGTTCGAGCGTTGAACGATTCGGATGATTCGGTTCGCAACGAGTGCTTTAAAGCCGTTTTGAATTTGGGGATTGGCGGAGGTGATGACGATACGCTCCGATTTGCACTTGCCAGTGTGCATAGTGACATTCGCAGAGAGGTTCTGACGGAGGTCATTGCGAATGAAAAGAAAGAGTGGGCTCAAACTTTGCTGTTCGAGTTGTTCTCTGATCCCGCATCGGATATTCGAAGCGAAGCGTTTGAGCACGCGATTGAAAAAACCAAAAAACGCGAGATTGCACCGATGCAATCTGGCTTGGGCAGCAAGTATTCCAACATTCGGCTCGCTGCGATCAACTATTTGATTGAATTGGCCACGCCGGAATCACAAGAATGCTTGGTGTCGGCGGTTGGCGATAAAAACAAAGAGGTTCGGCAAAAGGCACTGGGCGCGATCATCGATCAGGACGTGGCTTCCGCGTTAACCGATTCGTTGACCAACGAACATGACGACGTTCGTCTGCGCGTCGCCTGTGTTCTGGCAGCCACGCACGGTGACCAAGCCAGTCGTGATGTGCTGTTGGGGTTTGTCACAGCTGCTGAACCTCAGAACGATGACGATCGCGCCGTTTGGCGACAGACCGTGAATCGTGCGCTTGGCGGTTTAGCTGACTTGGGAGATTCGTCAGTCGCTGAACAGGTGCGTCCACTATTGTCGCACGACGACCCCACCGTCCGCGCGAAAGCGACTGGTGTTTTTGCAGGTTTCTTTGACCAATCGGCAGCTGAAACACTGAGTTCGATGATGCGAGACTCGGATCCGGGCGTGCAAATTGCGGCAGCAAACGGATTGGCGGTTTGCGGTGACAGCAGCGCGATGCCACTGGTATTCGAAACACTGTCTTTGGAAGTAAACACACTGGCGCCGATCGTGGCTGCGGTTGTGTATGACGAAGCTGCAGAACTAAGACTGATTAGCTTGCTGGACAGCAACGATGACTGGGTGTCCAACGTCGCCCTGATGACCTTATTGGCTCGCGATTTGTATGCCCATGATGGAACACCACGGCGCTGTATCGCGTGCCTTTCGGCTCAACCGCCGCGCGTGCGTTTGATTGCCTCTCGAGCGGTCGAAGCGTTCGGTGATCAGGCGCTGTCGGAACAGGTTCTATTGCGTTTGGTCAATTCGCGCGGTGCGGAAGACGATTGGAATGTGAGCAACGAAACGGTACAGGAGGTCGCTGCCACGTTGGTCTATGCGTCGTCGCCCGTTCGCCAGCGTTTAATATTAAGTCTACAGTCACTGGACAAAACAGAGCAAAACGCCTGGGACCAACAATGGTCATCGTTCCGCAATCGATTTGAATCGGAAATCCAAGCGGCGATGAAGTCAGCAACGTCTGGCAGCAAAAAGATCGATGCGAACTCTGAGCAGCAGACTCAGATTGCGTTTGGAACCTACGTTGGGCTGGTTCGCGAGCAACGCAACTATTACTACCAATCCACCTTTTCTAGCTTTGGGACGACGATCACTGCGATTCGCGAAACTGCGATTCGTCGGCTGGTCCAGATCGTGGCAGATGATGCGACCCGCCAGGCTTCCGCGCGTCCCGTATTGCTACAGGCACTTGGCGATCCTAGTCAAGCGGTACGAAATCTTGCCTTTGAACAATTGCCAAGTCTGGGCGTTGAAGACGAGACGCGAGCGTTCGCAGCGATCGAATCGGGGTATGTGGATTTGGCCGTCAAAGGCATGCACTTGCTGACCGGGGACGCCAAGATCGCAACGATTCGCCGAGTTTTGACTGATGTGATCACGTCGCGAACCGATCAACTGGCAGACGAAGCGGCCAAGCTTTTGGCGGATAAGACCGATCGGGTTGAAGCGGCCGAGGTTTCACTGGAATCGCCAAGACAACTCTTACGGGAACAAGCCGTTCGATGGTTGGCTCAGGACTACAACGAGTCTGCCAAGGCTAAGAAGTTGTTGCATGCATCGCTTGATTCAAAGTACTTGACGGTTCGGTTTCGAGCCGCGGTTTGCTTGGCGGACAAGAAAGATGGCAAGGCGTTTGACGCGCTGGTGAAACTGCTGGCGAAAGACGACGCGCTGGGGTATTACGAACGCAACGAATTAGAACTCGCTCTCGCCAACTTGGGCGATCCGCGGGCCGCAGATGTGGCTTTGGACCGGATCGAGAATGACCCGGAACAGACGGCGCGAGTCGAAGAACTGTTTCGCCTAGTGGGCCAGTTTCGTAACCCGGAAAACGTCGATCGTTTGTTGTCGATGATGGAAAACAAGGACTGGAGATCGAATGCCGCGGCCGCGATTTTGGTGATCAGCGGATTCGATCAGTTCATCGACGATCCCTATGACGAACACGTCGACAAAAGCTGGCTTGAAACGCAACATGAACGACGCGACCAAGTGCTGGCGCAGTTGATCCAGCGGCACGTAGATTTGGACTCTAGCTCCAATAACTTTGTTGAACATGTAGAAAGTTCAGCACGATGGTCGCAGTCCTCGGAAGTGGACGATGTGCTTTCGCGTTTGATTTCGCATCCCGATGACCGATTGCGGCAGGCGACGGTGTATTCGATTGGCTGGCGTGTAAAGTATCGCGGGGCCTCGACGGCTGGCCTGATCGACTCGCTGCAGCATAAAGACGTTGTCACCAAATTCTTGGCCGCTGAAGGCCTGGCGCGATCTGGCCACAGCGATGGAATTGCGATTCTGATGTCTGCTGTTGAACTGATGAGCGAGCATTCCTATCGATCGCGAGCGGTCCGGGCGCTCGGGGAACTTGCCAATCCACAAGCGATTGACTTGTTGCTAAAGATTGCCGCGGACGATCTGCACGCACTGCAAAACGTGGCTGCAATCGCGATCGGCTATTTAAAGGAATCTGATCGCGCGGACGAGATTTTTGAAATCTTAGAACGTCTGGTAAAAACAGAATGCACGTCGACCCAAAACGCTTTGATTGGCCTGAGGCATTTCGGCAGCGCGGAAGCCTGGGAATTGTTGCGTCAGCATGCGAGGCAAAAGAACTGGAGCGGCATGAACGCATTGGTTCAACTTTCCTATAAAGATGATCCTGCCCACCGAGACATGTTTTTGGAAACGTTGGCCGGCGAAGAGTTCACGCACGATGTGGTTGATGCGGCACGCCGATTGTTTGGCCCAGAATCGCTGGAGCCTGACTACGCGATCATTTGTTCGGACACCGGGTACTCTTCAGCCTTCGGGCTAGATGATCTGTCCTGCCAGCGACTGTGTGAACGTGGCGAACCTGCCAGAATTCTGGAAGTGTTGCCAAAGTGTAGTGAAGAGATCTTGCCGATTTTGGCGGCGAATCTTCTGCAACGCGACCCGTTACCGACAGCGGAAGCTGCTGCGGCACTCGAGAGTCCTTTTCCGGAAACCGTTGCAACTGCGGCACAGATCATCGGACGCCATGGCCAGGAATCGAGCGGCAAGTCGATCAAAGAAGCTTTGGACAGGATGATTGGACGCTGGGACAAGGCCTACGATCAGTGGCTATTGCGAGGTGAGTTTGGAGAAGAGGTTGAGCCGATCAATGATGCACTTGTCATCTTATGTTGGGCTGCAAGTCGTACGGGATCGGCGAAGTCAGATTTGATCACCATCGCGCTCTCGCATCCCGCCGAGGCCGAATTCCGCATGGTTCGCGCTGCCGCGATCGAAGCTCTAGCAGAAGTGAAACTTACCAAGACGGATTATGGAAAACTGAAACCACTGGTCAGTGACGATGACGTTTCGATTCGTCGCAGTGCGGCTGGTTTGTTCGTCGCCAGCGACCCCAGCGTCGACTTGGTTTCCGAGGCGGCATTGAAAGACCGCGAAGTCTTCCGTGCAGTGGTTGGCGTTGCGGGAGAAACACAGGACTTGATCGAATCAGGATTAAAGGGCCCGCATCAGCAAGCGATTGTCCTACGGCGTGCGGTCGCCAGTGAACAAACTGAATTGTTATCGGCAACGGCGAACGATGATGATCTAACGGACAACACCCGCTTGGGCGCGATCGAGGGTTTGGGACGCATCGCAAGCGACGATTCGCTCAAGCAACTAAAGAAGATTGGCGAAAACGAAAGCGCAGACGAAGAACTCCGCAAAGCAGCCTGGCGTTCATACCGTCGCTCAAAACGCCGGCTCCAGAAAGCCACCAGCTAATTGTTTCCTGGTAACCC
>CAYNNP010000235.1:0-10260 GCA_964398215.1 uncultured Pirellulaceae bacterium
GCTAACGCATGGGGCTATATGCTGTCGCTGCTTCGCAGCTGGTTCCCTCGCTCACGCGTCGGGTTACCAAAAAAGCGCAACTCCAAAAGATCCAGATTTCGATTCCTAGCGAATCAACCCAAAGGCTCGGTTGGCGATCGTGGTGACTACTGCAAGACCGATCAGTGCGATTGCCACAGAGATTGGTGCGACGAACAGACAAGCAACTGCTAGCACGCCAAGCCAGAATGCGGGATGCGAAACGATGGGAGTCGCGTGCCGGCGGAACGGCCACAGTATCATCATCAATCCGCATGTCATCAGAATCGTGAGCGATCGACGCAGGATGCTTCGCAAGGCACGCATCTCAGCAGACACCCCCTTGATCGGTTCGGCTTGGATTCCCGGTTGGATCTCGCCGACATATTGCAGTTTGTATCCACTGAACCTGGTCGGCGAAAAGAGCGGTACTGAAGCTGTGTACTTGTCCTTTAGAAATCGTTTTCGATACATCCCCATTCGTCGATCAAGGTCATTCCATTTGACGGAAGTCAACTTGAAATCGCCAGGCGTGTTGCTTGCCGCGTCGTCGTCTTGGGAATCGTCCCAATGCACTTGATGACCGACTGACAGAGCCAGCGAGTCGTATTGATCAGACCAGGGTGCCAACCATGCAGAGACTTCGGCCTTGGGCATTTCCGTCAGCGTGTCCAGCGAACTGTCGATCGACAACACGATGGAGTTGGCAAGGGAATAAGCACGTGCCTTGCGAGCAACGTCTTGTTGATACTGCGTATTTGCCTCAGATTTTGAAACATTGCGTTCACTACGATCACTCTCGGCTCCTTCGGGACGATGGATCGAAAGCCATGATTGATCGCTGTCCAGAAAAACGACATTCTTTTCGTTGTCGAGCTCCGGCCGCGCGAGCCGAGGAACATATTCGGTTGTTGTAGACGTTTGCACGGGAATGCTGACGAACAGTTCGACGGCCTGCGATAGCTTGCTAAGCGATAGTGGAACGCGCACCAGTTCTTGCTGCCCGCCATCAATATCGACAGGCAATGTATCGAATGTGACCGAGCGATGCGCCGACCAGGCGCCCAAGCACTTTGCTTGTTGCGGCAACAATACCCCGACGCTATCCATCGAACCGGGAACAATGTCCCATCGGCACAGCACCAAAGCATCGTCTTCTTGCAAAAACACCTGAGTATCTGAGGTCAAGATATTTGTCTGAACATCTTGTGTTGGCAATAGCTCCAGCAACCATTGCTCGCGGACCGATGCAGGTCGCACCGCAAACTCTTGTTGATTTGCCGGAAGGTTCAATCGATCACGAGCTTCCTGTGGTAGTTCTGTCGCTTGCACATTGACCAGCTTCCATTGGTTGGCTGGAACCGATACGGAGATCCTTCGACTGCCGAAGTTGCGTTTTGTGTCCGCTAGTTGGTCTGGGTTGTCTAGCACCAAGACCTGAGGAACACTGATGCCGCCTTGTTCTGAGTTTTCTAATTCGCTGTTGATCTGAACACGATTTGAAGTCAACGAAGACGTCGCTATTCTGAGCAGCGACTTGGCCGGATCGGTGCTTTCTGACTGGAGCCAAACCACGTCGGGCGGCAAGCTGATTGACTGGCACCAGCGCCTTGGCATGCTAACGAAAACCAACTCAGGCACGTTCTTTGAAGTGAACGTTAACTCCGCCTTTAGTTTCCAAACACCGTCTTCATAGGTTATTCCCAGTATTTCCGAGCAACCGAATTTTCGGTCCAGCGGCTTTGCCACACACTTTGCAAACGTGCTGGTGGGTTGATCGGAAACGGCCAACGGACCTGCCCACAACGCCACTGGAATCTGCGAACGTTTTAAATCGTCTTCTTGAATTAGCGGAACGATTGGCTGAATGTCACTCCGCTGATTATTGAAACTGAGATTTGTAAACGGTGCGCGGTTAACCCGGTAAGTCTCTTCGGTTTCTAGTGGCGGTAGGACCTTTAGGTGCGGTGTCGAAAATTTGGAAGTGGCCCGTGCCTGCGTGATCTCGCCTTCCAGGAGTATCGATTTGGGTGCCATCCCCAACACGACTTCGCGTCTGTTATCGGCATTCAATTCATCAATCGGCACGGGCAGCCCGTCTACGAGCAACGAGTGAATCAAAATGTCCTTGGGAACCAACAACGTTCGGCGGGTCACGTTGTTTTCTTGTCCCGTGATCATTGCAGAATAGCGAACCAGCAAACGTTCGCTATCGACTTTCACAATGTGGGTTTGGGTACAGCGAGGGTTAGCAGCGGTGGCCTTCAAGACAGTTAGCGACGGTGCATCCTCGGCGGCTTCAAAGCAGATTTTGATCAAAGCAGGCAGTCCGAACCCTTTCCACTGCTCCAGAAACTGGCTGATCTCTAGTTCTTTGCCAGCACCGGTTTCATTGACCACCAACCCATCCTCGAACTGTATCGCATAGGAAGTTTGGCCCACGTCCTCAAACTGCGATACGGACACCAGCGGCATGCTCATCGGCACGCTATCGACCGGTGATGTTGGATCATTCACGACCGTTGGGAAATTCCACGCGATCCTGATCGGTTCATTGGACTCGGTTTGTTTGACAACCGTCAACAAATGTCGAGAGACCCCAAGCATGCTTTGACGCTGCAATTGCCAACCGGGTGAAATGATTTTTGGCGGCAAACCAATGACTTCAAAATTCACACGTTGGCCTAAGCGAACCATCGGACCAGGGTCCAGTTCGCCTTCTACGATCGTCGTGGACTCACTGATCCGCACCCAAAAGTTTTTATTGACGACGACGTTCTGCTGAACTGTATTGTCATCCTCAAATTGATACTCCACGATCAGCTCATCAATTTTTCCTAAATCCACCTGCCATTGGCGGATGGCTGGTTCAGCGTCAATCTTGCCTTCGGCGGTTAGGATGTTGACATTGTCTACGCCGCGGTCGGCACCAATCGCTAGTTTCGCATTAGCAAGTGGCGGAACAGCAAGCTGCATCCGCATCACTGGCCCAGTCTGTTGAACCAACGTGAATAGTGTCAAACGCAAGTCGAATTTTTGTCCAGGCGGAATGGGCACAAAGACACCGCCACCGGGCGCGGGCCTGGAGCTGATGATTCGCGTCTGGTCGCCTTGCCGAAGCTCGACGCGCCGAACTAATTGTGATTCGAATGGCAACCGAACTTGCAACGCACGGTCTTTGGGAACACGAATGCCCAAGTCCACTTGGACTTCTGGTTGAGACGTAACGCTGTTGGGAATTTGGACTCGATACTGAGCGTTTTCGATGTTGGCATCAGCAACGACTTCATTCTTTTTGCTGCCGAATAGTTCCGTGTAAAGATCGTTGGGCACATAGACCTTGTCGCCGACTTGTTGACCGTCAGCGTCGGTAGGAACCAGGACATGAACCGGTTTAGGTGATGCAGAGTCGATTGGTTCCTGAGCAAAGCTCGTCGATGTCATTGCTGACGCCACTAAGAAAAGCAACGCACCTGTGTTGTAGGAGAATTCCAATGCAGTATCACCGGCTTCGACGACTGGCAATTCTTCGTCACTTGGCTTGGCGATCTGATTTCGAAATCTTTGAATGGTTACCAAAAGAGCTGCAGTTACAGCTGGAACGATTAGCCAACCAACAATTGCCAGTTGCCATGGCCACCACATCACTGCAAGAGTCGATGATACGCCAACGGCCACTAGGACAAGCAGCAGGGATCGTCTTGCAATTATCCATGTTAGCGCGAACACCAGGATGCTAAAAAGCCATCCAATTGCGATCGCCAAATTTCGATGGATCAGCAGAACCTCGCCTGACGCTGACACATCCATCAACTGGCCTTCAGCAGATGCACCGGTGGTAGGCTGAAAAACAGAAATCGGCGCGAATGTATCGTGAGCGGCTGTTAGTTGTGTCTTGGACTGGACGCTAACACCATCAACACGAATTGTCGGAATTCTGCAACTGCGAATCCAATCACCTTGGATAACGCTTCGGCTCCATGCGAGCCGAATCACGTTCACACCTGGGTCGGGCAGCAGGATGATCGGCCGGCGTGGTACGGAGTCCGTGTTGATCGCTCGGCTATTTTTCGTCAATGAAACGAGTCGCAAATCAGCGTCGCAACCGATCCGAATCGGCCGCGAGGATGATACTTTTAAAAGCGCTGTGACAATGTCGCCACCACGACTGGATGCGGTTACATTCACGTCTTGATGCCAAATGATCGTTACATTTGGGTCGGCATCGTTGGTGCGCAGTCGTACCTGTGGACTTCCGCCGGGGTCGTAACGCAGGCGAACTTGCTGACTATTGGCCTGGAGTTCCTTGCGGTCCGATGGCACGCGGTCAACTCGACCGCTGGTGCTGGAAATCATCAAGCCTGGTCCAATCAAAACCTCGGCTGCTTGGCTGGCCGATTGCGCTACAATAGGAAGCCGCAGTTCAAACTCGTTGCCTTCGATTTGGTATTTACGACGCCCCACCAATCGCTTGCCGCGCAGATTTCGTTCTCTCAAGTCAACTTGGTAGGTGCCAGTTTGCGAATCAAACTCGACAACTCGCGATGGAAGGTTTAACGGCAACGTATCTGCTTCACCACGTAGACTCCAGCGATACTGCGACTGCTGTTCGCCAACGCCAATGTTGATGCCCACAACGTCACGAATTCGCTGGCTGGCCGAACGCGCCTCAACAGAAATCTGTTCATTGATTTCATTGCCTTCACGTGATACTTGCAAAGACGTCTGAACGTCAAAAGAAATATCGGGTGGCTGCAAAGCAAGTGTTGGCAATCGACCAAATGAAGGCTGAAACAAGAGTGATTCGTCAGGCAGTTCGCCAAAGAAATCCGCCTGTAGTTCGCTCAAGCTGTCTTTGGCTATCTGGCTGCTTTTCAATACCGTATCGCTGTACCAGTTCAGGTCTTCGGGCGGAGTGATTGCGGCAGTCAACGCATTCGGTACACCACGAACACGGATCGCCCACAGGCTTGGAATGGCAGTCCGTTTTTTATTCGTTGGGATGGAGCGCGACGCGGTGGCCTGAACCAGCAGATTGCCATCGACGATATCTTCCGTGTCGGGCCAAATACTGACAATGCGCTGAGGCCGGACGTTGTTGACTGGTATCACACGCTGCGAGCTCTGGAGTGTCAGTGACACGTCGTCCCAGCCTTTTTCGATTTCGATTTGCACGGGCTGCACGCGTTGCGGGTCAATCGGAATCGATATCAGTGCTTTAACATCCAGCGTTGCCAATTCTCCTGCCACCTTCGTAGTCGGCTTGATCTCCAGCAGAACGTCAACAGGCGAAACCGCCGTTTGCTCGATCAGTCTTACGTGTGACCAAGCTTTCCAATCCGGATTGTTCTCGACGTCTGGTTCACTAAAGTCGTCGGGAGGACCGATCGCGAGAATGGTTTGGTCATCTGCTAGCTGTTGCTTCCAGCCCTCTGGCAATTGCCAATCAACCACTCGCATTGGTGGCTGGACAATCAGTTCGGCACCGCTAGACGCGTGAGTGGGTAATGAATCAACTCTGCCAGACCAAAAAAAACGGGGCAAGCTATTCCAGTTATCATCTGTTTGAAGTATCGCTTCGCCGCGAACAACAACATTGGATGTATGCGTTGTCGATGGCGAACCGCCCAGTGGATTCGCAAGTTGAATTTCGGTCAGCCCATCGTTTCTTTTGGTGGATTCAAATTTTGCCCCGACTTGATCAATCGTGATGGATGAAACCGTTCCACCGGAAACAACCAACTCGGGCAAACGTTCGCCGCCACGAGATTGGACCGTCATCTGGTGTACCCAGCGAATTCCCGCCGAATCGATTTGGTAACGCAGGTTAGAATCGCAAACAGCAATCGTATCTGCTTTTTCGAGATCCGATTTTCGGAAGACACTGATGCGCAACTGCGAAAGTCCGCCAAAATCGATTTCGTAAATTCGCTCTGATTCATTCGTCTCGCTAGGCCCACGCAAGACACCATTGTCGGTTTCAACAACGACGTCCTCTGGAACCGTCAAAACCATCCTTGCGCGAGTAGCGCGAGGTACGCGCAGCAGGAAATCCGTTCGTATACCGTTGGGCTTGCCCCGTTTGCTCCAACTAAAATCAATCTCAGCTAACTTCGATTCGATCGCAGCTGCTGCAACGACTGCAATCGTATTGCCCTTGCCATCGGATTCCAAGCGTGTCGCTGGGTCGTTGGTAGCGGGAGTTATCGCAAGATTGCAGGGCCCCAAATTCAATTTGGTAATGTCATCATGCTGGATTTCCAAAATCAATTTTGACTGCTCTCGTTGGCAGACAAGTGCTTGGTCAACCAGTTTGGCTTCGTAGATCGCTGATCTCAAACGAACATCTTGCTCACCGGGTGTCGATTCGATTCGTTCATTGATCGCGTTTGAAAGTCGTTCGACATCAACCGGGCGATAGTCACTGGGAATCAAGTCAATCAATTGACCTTGGAAGACTTTGAATCCCCAAATCTCGCGGCCGTCTGCCAAAGTAGGCGGCAGTTCGATCACCCGCTCGCTTTCCACATTGGGCGCCACATCCGGATCGGGATCTGGTTCATCCTGCGCATATCCGGATTGCACCATGAACGGCGACAGCAACAACCCAAAGAGTCCCAACTGCGCGACAGTCAGTACTCGAGAAAAACTGATGGCCATCAAATCGCTGCCCCACTGGCCGCATTTTCTGTTGAATGCGGTTCGTCCTGATCATCGTCTTCAGAAGGCGTAGCGAGTGAACGTGTTGATGGTGAACGGTAAGGCGCTGGTTCGGGAGCCACTGGAGCTGGTTGCCCTGTTCTTTCAGGTTTGTACAAGACCCTGACGACCAACATCACGACGACCAAAACCAGAGATATGAACGCGATCTGCCCCGCCATCACTGCCGCATCCGGCGCGATCGACAATAGCCCTGTGTAACACAGTGCGCCGACGACGACCGTGGCTGGACTACGAGTTTTGGGCAGATAGGTCAGCATGGCAGCCAAGGCCATCACGCATGACCCGATCAACATCCACAGTAAAGCGCGGCTAGCGAAACGTACTTTGAACGACGAAATATCAGATCCAAGATACAAGTACTTGTTGCCGCTTGGCATGACCGATTGATCCGTTTTTCCAACCCAATCGATCAACGACATTTCGGATTGGATCGGCTGGCGGGTCAAGCACCATCGGTCGATTCGCCACGTCATCGCGCGGCGAATCGTGGGCGTCGCCCATACGACATGAGCATTGTCGGGCAGGATGACTTGCCAATACACGCGACCGGCTCCATAAGGTAGACGGACCGTTGGTTTCGCTGCAGTGAACCAGCCTTTCTGTTCTCGCTGAGTCCAAATCCGAAGATCGATCAAATGCGGTTCTGCATCACTTGGCAAATCGATTATCAATTCATCGTTATCGCGCCGGACAGCAACGCGACGTTGGTCCATGAACGCTTCTACTTTCGGTTTGTCCATCACATCCAACAACCGAACTCGAAAGCTATCGCCGCCTCTGACCAAGGCCAGCACTTGTTCTTGTCGTTGCGTTTGGCCGATAGCCGAGCGGATAATCGCTTTCTCGATGCTCAAATCTCGTTCGGTCGCGGACTTGGCATAAGCACGAACCCGAATTGGTTCTCGCGGTGGTTCGTCGAAAGTCAACGACGTCTCCGAAGGACTATCGACGAACTGCAGATCCATCGTCGCCCTGCCTTGGACTGTGACAAGGATATCGCCCAAGACCTCGACGTCAGTATTGCGAGGAACTGGCAGCGCAACCGATTGCGTCGTTGTGTCGTCTACCGTTCGCAAATTCGTCCATTTGATATTGTATTTCCCATCCGCCAAACGCTCCGAAATCAACTCCAGTGAACCGTTACCAAGTAGCTTGAGCCTTGCAGCCCGGCCATTAACATTGACTGTCCAATCTCGCCAATCGGTTTGCTTAGAACTCGAAACGGTTTCGCCAGATTCGTCCGCGGTTCCTTTTGCTCTGCTGACGACATCAGGAAACGCAATGTCCAATTTTCCTTCGAGGTCTGTTTTCGCCCACAGATCCCATTCCATTGTCGTGGTCATGGTCTCGCCACTCAATTCAATCTTCGTGGTGCTTTCCAGAGTGACTTGAGGTGGCTGTGCTTCCAGCGAACCAACAACCGTCGCTTTTGCATCGGGCGGCTGGATCCGAAAGCGGCTTGCCAAAATACTTGCATCTTCGCCCGGAACTGGCTGGCTTTTAACCATCGATTTAGATTCGGGCAATTCAACCACAAAATACGATCGCCCGCCCGTTCCAATCGTGACATCAGAACTTTCGATCACGACCGTCGGATCTGTTGACTTCAGCTGCGGAAGTTGAAATTGCAGATCTCTCTCAGAAGCGAAAGCAGGATGAATCGCGTTGACCTGAATCATGCTAGGTGGGTCACCGATATCCGAAGTCAATGAAATCGTTGCGACGTTTCCGTCTTGCCCTATCAAAAGACTCTCGCCGGTTGCAGCATCGACGATTCCTTGGAACTGCCACGGACCGAAATCGATTTGCAACTGTCGACTATCCGCCGCTTCACCTCGAGAGCGAATCGACATTTCAAGACTCGCAGCTTGGTCCCTGATCTGAACAATCGAGCTACTTGCGACTCGCAGCTGCTGTTGTTGCGCCGAGAGATTGATTGGCAAAAGAACCGATCCTCGGTTGAAGCTGAACTTGTACGAACGGTCTCCCGTCGTATCAGTATCCCCAAGCACACGTTGCACGCCGCGCCGCGAACGCCAGCGGAGCCGATAATCGTCAATCGTCTTGATCGTCAATTCGCCCTGTTGGCGAATCGCTCCCATGACCTGTGGAATTCGCAGGTCGTACCAACCTGTTTTGTCACGTTTGCGACCATTCAATTGCACTTTGAACGATACGTTGATTTCGCTACTTCGTTCTTCTTCTGGAATCGTGAATGTGTAAACATCCTTGCCCTTTTCTAAAGGCGCGATTTTTTGGCCACTGGAAATCAGCAGTAAATCTTCTTTCCACTGCGCGCCAGCAGGCAAACGCACATCAAACGAAGATACAGACTCCGAATCTCTGGAACTGCGGATGGTCCATCTTGCCGAAAGACTGGGTTCGTCCTCAGGCGTATTCCAAGTGAAATTCAGATCCTGGTCGACTTCGTAGGTCGTGACCAATTGTTCGGCTGATCGTTTTGGCCCCCAACGAAACTGAAACGAACCTCCGCTACTGACGATTTCAAAGTCGCCGCTTTCTGACTTGTTCGGTGTCGTTAGGATTTCGTTACCAATCCCAAAAACTTCGGCAGATGCGATCCGTGGCGTCGTCCGCAACTGAACCGTCGACGAAACCGTCGGAAGCTGAAAATCCAAGACGTTCACGGACGCGGATTTTACAGCCGCCTGAACTTGCATTTTGATGGTGATCTCACGAGCCTTTTCCGATCGGACATACAAGACGTACCCGCTCTGGTCCGGTGCTACCGAGAATTTCTCGCTATCGTCTTTTTGCGCCGCAGGCGAACTGGTGAATTCCGGCCATGCCATCAACCGAAAGTTTCCCATCTTTAGCGGTACCGTGACCCACTGTCCGCCAGTAGGGTCTACCGCCAGTCGTAACTCCACATCCAGTTCCGCGCGCTCCGCCGATACACGGCCAACGACTTTCAAAGGTTTGAATTCAAACAAGCGACTGGGCGTCTTGCCGCCGTCCCACAATTCGAGCATGCGTTCGTATCGCATCAACGGCATCAATACATGGTTCCCGTTTTCGTCCAAGAACATGTAGCCTTGGAAACGAATGCCACCAAATCCGCTGTCAGTCGAATCCAGTGCCTTTGAGTTGGGGAATGTTCCCGGAGGTTGCGCGATCGCAGCACATGCGTTCCAGCAAAAGCACACCATCAGCAACGCGCAGAACCAGCGCGGCTTTGTGGGAGTTCGTTGACTAGGATCCACGAAAAACATGTTGCAATGGCCGCTCATCGGCCTGAATCAGACAAGTGTGCGATTGTAAATTCGCGAGTGAAAAGAGAAGCGTTCCTAACTTACAGTTTACGCAAGTCACGTAACCGGAAAAAGCAATTGTGGCGTCCGAGATCCAAATCCCTCATATCAAGGGGTTTCAGGGGCCAAAACACGCATAATCGTTATAATCAGGCCCCAAGTTTCCCTGGCGTGGGCGGTAAAACTTTACAAAAAAAAACGCCTCTAGCGGCCGCGTACGTAGCTTGGCCACTCTCTGAGCAGAGCC
>CAYNNP010000236.1:0-10199 GCA_964398215.1 uncultured Pirellulaceae bacterium
GGTCGGGCTGCGTCGCTCGGAGATCGACGGCCACTTTGAAGCCCGACTTTGTGTCGTCCAGTTTCTGGGAATTCGGATCGCAGGTTCGATCATGCCATTGGCGGACATTCCTGTACGATCCAAATCACTACAATTGGAAGCCGTTTCGGTCGGGCTGCGTCGCTCGGAGATCGATGGCCACTTTAAAGTACTCATCAATAATCTGGACTACATGAAGCACTCGGTTGGTTTCTCGCTATATTGTCAGGCTGATTTTTTACGGTTTCATTTTCGGAGCGGTGTCGCGATGGCGAAGCGGATTTTGTTGTTGGTGGGTGACTTTGTGGAAGACTACGAGGTCATGGTTCCTTTCCAGACGTTGTTGACGGTTGGCCATGTTGTCGATGCGGTTTGCCCAGACAAAGCGGAGGGAGACACTGTCGCCACGGCCATTCACGATTTTGAAGGCGAGCAGACTTATAGCGAAAAGCGTGGTCACAATTTTCGGCTCAACGCTACCTTTGCCGATGTTGATGCGGCTAGCTATGACGCGTTGGTCATTCCCGGTGGCCGCGCACCGGAATACTTGCGGCTTGACGCTCGTGTGATTGAGTTAGCCAAACACTTTGATTCGGCAAAGAAACCGATTGCAGCGATTTGCCATGGGCCGCAAATTCTAGCCGCCGCCGGATTGTTGAAGGACAGGAAATGCAGTGCGTACCCAGCGCTGCAGCCAGAGGTCGAAATGACCGGTGGATGCTACGTTGCTGCCAGCGAAGGTTTCGACAACGCACACGTCGATGGCAACTTGGTCACCGCTCCGGCTTGGCCAGCACACCCGGCTTGGATGCGCGCGTTCTTAGAAGTCTTGGGCGATTGACCGCCCGCCCGTTTTTTGAACTTCAAGTTTTATCTGGTAACAACAGTTGTTACTCACAGGGACATTCAAATGACAATGAAACGATACATCCTGACCTTCACATTGGTGTTGGCGGTATTCGTCTCCGCAACCGCTTTGGCCCAGGACAAAATCCGCACTTGGCGAGACGCTTCGGGCAAGTTCGAGATACGCGCTACGTTGGTTGAACAGACCGACAAGGCAGTTCGGTTACGAAAGGATGATCGACGTGTGGTGACGGTACCACTGGATCAGTTGAGTGCCCCGGATCTGCGGTATCTGAAAGAGCTGAAGAAGGAAAAAAATGACAACCCGTTTGCTGGTGGCGAAATGGAAGATCCGTCCGCGGCGCCGGCGGCTTCTGTTCCATCAACCCAAGGTCCGGATGATGTCGCAGAGCTGCCTACCGATGGCAAACCCGTTTACTTGAACATCGATTACCCGGCTTCAGCGATTGCGCCGGACCCGAATTTTGCTGATGCCAAGTTTGCGCCGTTTGCTGTTCCGATCGGTGAGATGGATGCATACACCCGAGTATCAGAACCGATTTTGGTGAACGCTCGCGAACCGATCTTTGCTGTTTCTGCGCATCGCAATAAAAACGCGTCCGGCCCTGAAAACTATGGAAACGTTGTCTTGGTTGGCCCGAAAAGTCGGACGGCAAAGCTGGGTTATTCATCACCGGAAACGTTTCGTTTGTTCGATCACAATATGAAGTACGATCGTTCGCTGGGAGTCGCGGGCGTCAATTCGCCATCGGACCGAGGCGGTGACCTCGTTTTGCTGGACAAGCTTTCGACGGGGAAGGCCAAACCGATCGCTCGCTGGCATTTGCCGGACTGGGATCGCCGCGGCTTTAAACCAAAAGTCGAATTTGCCAAGATGTTGGATGCCACACGTGCGTTGGTAAAAGTCAACGATACGGTTTACGGCTGGTCGCTGGATACAGGCCAGAACTGGTTGAAGATTGATCGAGTTCCAGCGACTGGAAAAATCGCAACCAGTGGAAGCGGCCGGTACTTGGCGATCGCCGTTTCTGGTGGCGTGCAGATAATTGACGCTGAAAAATCGGAGTCGATGGGCAAGATTCCGTTTCCTAGTCGCCTGACGCCGGAAATTCGGTTTTCGCCGGATGGGCGACGACTGGGAATGGCGGTCGGTAACCAAGTCGCTGTTTGGAATTTGGAAAACGCTGGGATGGAAATGTCGGAAACGATCCAGACGCATACGGGGCGGTTGGTCGGCTGGGTTGGCAATAACCGCCTGCTGACTCAGTTCGGTTTGATCGACTTGGATTTGGCTCAAGCTATTTGGCAGTACAATTTGCCATCGTCCGCAAAAGACGTCACGATTGAAGGCGGGTTTGTCACGGTCAACAAGAACTCGCGGCCAACACTGGTGGCCAGTTTGCCGATGCCGCACGCAGCGGTCAGCAAGCTGAAACTGGATCGTGCGACGAAGGACAAATTGCTACTGGGCCCTGGTAGCTCAGTGCAACTTAGGATCGATGCGGTTGCTGGTGTTGACGAAAATGCGATGGAGCAAGCTTTGGACGCAGCAGTCCGCAAGGCTGGTTGGAAAGTTGATCCACAGAGCGATGTCATCGTGATCGCCGAAATCAAGCGAGGCGAAAAGCAGAGCCTGAACTTCCGGAGCCTTGGATCATCGATTTACGGTGAAACGGAAGTGGTGACGCTTCGGCCGTATCGCGCAAGTCTACGTGTTGTTCGTGGTGCAACGACGCTTTGGCAGCGAAGCACTCAGAATATGGTTCCCTTTATCGTGAGGATCAAACCGGGTGAAAAACTACAGGACGCAGTCAAGCAGTATGAAATTGCCGATCCAGAGTATTTTCGCCGCGTTTCAATACCGCCACGAGTATTCAAGCCTGAGTATCGAAAGACCGTGGGCCGAAGCCGCGTGAAAAATGGGACTTGGGTAGATTACTAACGCTCTGCCGTCCGGTTCCCGCTCGCTACTCCAACAACATTTCCATTGTCATTTCAGCGCCGCTCGAATCTGCTTCGATTGCTTCGATCTTCTTTTCGGCGGCTAGCGCGGCCTTGGTTCCTGGATAGCGTTTTACGATCGCTTCGTAGGAAATGACCATCCTTGTGTCTGACAACTTTCTTGTCTTCAACCTCTTTTCAACTAGGTTCAACGCTCGCTGCGCTCGGTCCTCCTGCTTGGACGAAAGGGAAATTTTTCCGGACGTAACTCCGGAATTGAAAGCCAGCACAAATTCGTCCGACAGAGCGGCCGCCGCTGCATTGTCACCCTCTGCTCTCTTCGCCTTGATTTGGTCCGTCAAGTCTTGTTTCAATTTTTGCAGTTCGGTGTTCGCCGATGTACTTAAATCTGTCTTTGGAAACTGCTGAGCCAGCCCCCGCAAGTGCCGTGCGTAAGCCACATTGCCCTTGGACCTGCGTATTTGCTGAGCCCTTTTCAAAAACGAAGACGCCAGTTTCTCCATCTCGGCTTTAGCTTTTCGAGTCACGCGCGCGGACGGGAAACGATTGATAACTGCTGCCAGTTGCAACATTGCCTTAGGCAGGTCATTTTGCTCAATGTAGTCCATCGATTTCACGACCAGATTTTCTGCAACCGGCTCACATACTTGCGGGGGAACGCCTGAACTGGCGAAACTGTCTGCCAATTGCTGGACAGTCTTGCTGGCAACAACTGGCGGTTTTGAAGAAGCGAGTTCAAGAGCTTGAACAGTCATTGTTTGCTGCAGGTCAGTTGTCACAACCGCCTTGGAATCGAATCTGCGTATTGCCATCAATGCTTCGATCACTGAATCCAAGTCCGTCTGATCTGCATTCGCATTCAACATGTTCGCGTATTCGACTCGTGCGTCCCATCCGGCATTGGTGTGACCGAGCTCGTCGATAATCTTTGCGAACTGTAGTTTGGCCAGTGCGAAATCGCCTTTGGAAACGGTTTGTTTTGCGGTATGCAAAAAGCGTTTTGCCTGGTCCGATTCGTCGGTGCTACCAGCTTTCCCGACAAACCGATACTTGCCGCCGGTGACGCGTGCGAGTTGTCGCATATTCTGGCAACTCCTGGGGTCTTCGAAAGCGATTGCGTGAATTTGTGCTTGAGACCGCGACGCATTGACAACACCTAGCGCGTTAGCTGGCAAACCAGCCACCTTCGCCTTGTATTTGAATTCTCCATCGGACAGCATGAATATCGCGCTTGGGTCCATTCGCATAGCAACCTTCAATGCTTCGCGCGGATCCGTCCAACCACCCTTGAACGACCCCGACAACCAAGTCGATAGGCGACGACGATTCGCTTCGTTCGCTGCGATCGGCGAAGGTCGGAAATCAGATGCGTTGAACATTTGCGTCACGCCGGAGCTGAATAGCAACACATAGAAATTTTGTGCTGGATCCAGTCCTTCGACTGAACGTACCAATTCACGGCAGGCATTTTCGTAACGTCTGCCTTTCATACTTCCTGACATATCAAGGATGTAGACGAACGTATGACCGGACGCTTCGATTCCGAAAAACGATCCCTTCGGCGCTTCCTGTCCACTCTGGCCGCCACCAATTTGGATCGGCTTCATCACCGAGACCGCGACAACTTGATCGCCACCGGTTGCCATGACTGAATCTTCTCCCTGATCAGGCGCCACGTCGATCTCGAAAGTACTTTCAAGTCCTACGCTGCTGCCCTCACCCAGCGACATCACAATCTCATGCTTGTCGCCACGACCTAGGTTTGCGGGAGCAACGATCAGCGCGATCAGAGCCAAAATCAAAAGATGAATCACAAACGAACTCATCCAACCCTTGGACTCCGAAGACTTGCTGCGATTGCGACTTTCAACCTCAAGCTCAATTGCTGGTGTGCTGCGGCGTTTGCGTGGGCGATCAACGCGGCGCGGCAGTGGTTTCGCTTTGGCAACGACAGGAGGCGCATCTTTGGGCAAATCAGATGACGCAGCCTGATTGCGATACTGGGAAGGCACCGGTGGCGGAACAGCACCGCGCCAAGGGCTGGGTGAATCTTTATCACCGATGACAGAACTCTGTGAACCCATTGCTGGCATCCAGCTCGCAGTAATTCCTCAGACCAAACACCGAAATGGGTTAGCCAGTGATCACTTAGTTTGAAAAGAGGCCAAGTTCTTCTTGAGCCCAACAAACAGCATTGCAAATCCCGCCGAAAAGGTCAAATAAATTTTCACTCTTGGCGTCATGGCAGAAAGACGAATCCCAGACCGTCTACTTCTTTTTCGGCCGAAACGCCACCAACCGCTCCGGATCGGTCGTCAAAAAAGGGCCGTTCATCAAGTCAATGCAATACGGAATTGCGGGAAACACTGCATCCAAGCACTCCGCAATCGCCTTGGGTTTGCCCGGTAGATTCACGATCAGAGATTGTCCCCGCAAACCAGCTGTTTGACGAGAAAGAATCGCAGTGGCAACTTTTTCCAGCGATACTTTTCTCATCAGTTCGCCAAAACCTGGCATCATTCGATCGCAAACAGCCTCCGTTGCTTCCGGCGTCACATCCCGCTGCGACGGGCCTGTTCCGCCGGTCGTGATCACAAGACAACATCGTTCGACGTCGACCAATTCAGCAAGCGTCGATTGGATCAAATCCTGGTCGTCCGAAATCACCTTGGCAAAAGGCTCCCATGCATTGGTCAAGACTTCGTTCAAGTAATCGTGAATCGCGGGCCCACCAAGGTCTTGGTATTCGCCTCGGCTGGCGCGATCCGATACTGTCACGATTCCGATGCGGGCAGTTTCTGAAGTCATCGTTTTTTAAAAAAGTGTGGAAGCAAATCGACTGCCAGAAAACGCGATGAGCGCCGCGTTTCCTGAAGCCAAAAAGACGTTTGCTATTTACGCTTCTTCTTGTTGAACTTGCCCTTCTTTTTGAATTTTCCGCCACCACCGCCGCCGCTGAACGAGCCTTCAGAGCGAGGGCCTCTGCCACCGCGTCCACCGTCTCGTCCGCCTTTGAATCCGCCACGGTCTGGCTGCAAACGCATTGGTTTGCCGGAAACTCGAACGCCTTGCAGTTTTTGGAAAACATCATCGGGCAAGCGATCAGGCAAATCGACCAACGAGAAGTTATCAAAGATCTTGATCGGTCCGATGAACTCGCCTTCGATTCCCGCTTCGTTGGCAATCGCACCAACGATATTGCGTGGAGTCGCGTTATCACGTCGTCCAACTTCGATTCGATAGCGTTTGCGAGCGTGATCAAAGTCTCTGGGTTTGCCGCGACGCTTGCCTCGAAAACCATCATCGTCCGATCGATCGTAGCGATCCGATTTTGAACGCTGTTTAGTCTTTGGCAATTCCTTGACAAAGAACGGGCGACCATCTTGTCTGAGCTGCGCCAATGCGGCTGCGACCATTTCAACAGGCTTGCCTGTTTCTTCAACGTACTGAGCAATCAATTGTTTGAACATTGTCAAATCTTGGTCACCAATCATATCGGTGATCTGTTGCTTGAATTGCGAGACACGAAACGAATTGATTTGGTCAGCGGTCGGTGGATCCACGACCTCGATCTTTTGTTTCGTCAATCTTTCGATCGCGCCCAGCCGACGTCGCTGAGCGTTCGTCAAGAACAAAATCGCTTCGCCCTTGCGGCCAGCTCGTCCCGTCCGGCCCACACGGTGCACATAAGATTCGCCATCATGCGGCAAATCAAAATTGATCACATGGCTGATCCGTTGAACGTCCAAGCCGCGAGCAGCAACGTCGGTCGCAACCAAAATGTTCAATCGACCCGACTTCAGTTGTTCAATTGCCCGCTCACGAACTTTCTGTGGCATGTCACCGTTCAGGGCGATCGCCGAAAACCCATGACGATTCAATTGCTCGGCAACCGTTAGCGTCGATTCCTTTGTTTTGGTAAATACGATAACGCCATCGGTTTCTTCGGCTTCCAAAATCCTGCTCAGCAACTGCACCTTATCGCGGTTGTTGACAAAGAGAGCACGTTGGCGAATCGAATCGGCGGTCAACCGTTTTTTCTTGATCGTAATCTTTGCGGGATCGTCCAAGTACTCGCGAGAAATATCGCGAATTGGCCCGGGCATTGTCGCTGAGAACAAGGCCGTTTGTCGATCGCTTGGCGTTTGATCCAAAATGAATTGAACGTCATCCAGAAAGCCCATGTTTAGCATTTCATCGGCTTCGTCCAAAATCATGCATTTGACTTCGCTCAGGTCCAACGAACCGCGTTTCACATGATCAATGACACGGCCAGGCGTCCCCACAACGACTTGGACGCCGCGGCGCAGTTGACGAAGCTGGATTTCGTAATCTTGTCCACCGTAGATCGCTGCAACGAAGAATTTTGGCATCGCGGCGGCATAGCGTTTGAAGGCTTCTGCGACTTGCATTGCCAGTTCGCGCGTCGGTGCCAGTACTAGCGCCTGTGGCGCCTTTCCTTTTCCGTTGGATCGCACCTTGGACAAGATTGGCAACGCAAATGCCGCCGTCTTTCCACTGCCGGTTTGCGACTGAGCCAACACGTCGCGTCCCTCGGCCATGTAGGGAATGATCTGAGCCTGCACTGGTGTCGGAAATTCGTAGCCAGCTTGATTGACGCCTGCAATGACTCGCTCGTTCAGCGGTAAGTCAGCGAATCGGATTTTTTCGGCTTCGTTTTCGGTTTCCGACGGATCCACAACAGTAGTTGCAGCCAACTGATCAGCATTCAAGGCTTCAATAGCCTTGCCTTTCTTTTTCTTCTTGGGTTTTGCGCCAGCTGGCATCGAGTAATCGGCTTGCTCGGCCACGGCTGGCTCGGCTACCGGAACCGTCGACTCTGTTTCAGCGACGACTGGTTCGGTTTCAGCAACGACTGGTTCGGTTTCAGCGACAACTGGCTCCGCTTCAACAACTGGCTCCGCTTCCGCGACAACCGGTTCGGATACAGCGACTGGTTCTGGTTCGGTAGCGGTGGGTTCTACTGGAGGAACAAAAGGATCGGATTGAATGACAAACGTGTCAGCTTGAAAAACAACTGGATCCGCTTGGATGACAATTGGTTCTGCATTGATCAGAACCGACTCCGTATCAACCGTGGTTTCTACGGATTCGGCGGGCGTTTGGCCCACGTTTGCATTTGCGTCTGGTTCGGTTTCGTCGTTCGCCAAAATTTGATTGGACATGATTGCGTCAGGTTGGTCGCTCTGCGCAACAACCTACGAAACAGATCGCGGCGTTACGGGTCAATGAGCATCACTTAATGTAAAAACACAATTAGCGACGTTGCTCATTTGATGGCCCGATGTCTCCCAAACGTATCTAAACGCTGGGAACAAAAAACTGAACAGTTGTCGCGATGAGCAGGAGGATTAGACACGGGCTGTGTACCGCGAATTCCAGATAGATGGCGAAGAAGTGTCACTCTTTGCCGCTCATAGGTGGCACTTAGTAAGACAGTTGCGAGCTAAAAATGAAAGGGCTTTTTGTAAACTTTCCTCGGAATCATCACTGTTGTCTTGGGCGGCGAGAATTCCAGCCCTTACAATCGTTGAACTCAATCACCCAAAACTCGTTCAGCGTGGGGCGCGCTCTTGCGCACCGTGCTGATCACTCGCTACGCAAGAACACCATGCCAATCCGTTTCACCCTATTGTTGCCCCTATTGCTGATCGCAGTTCCGCTGGCCAAACCTGTTCTGGGGGATGACCACTGTGTCGTTGCCAGCGTCCAGCCGCTCGCAACCGACGCCGGTTTGGCTACCTACCGCAACGGCGGCAACGCACTGGACGCGGCGATCGCCACCGCACTGACACTGGGTGTCGTCGACAACCACAACTCCGGAATTGGCGGCGGCTGTTTCATTCTGGTCCGCGACCCAAGTGGCACGGTCACAGCGATCGACGGGCGTGAAATGGCACCCCAAGCCGCGAGTGCCGACATGTTTCAGCGAGATGGAAACGCTGTTCCGGAACTCAGTACGACCGGGCCGCTGGCGGTTGCAGTCCCAGGCGCGTTGGCAGCCTACGACCTAGCACTCCGCAAGCTTGGCCGAAAAGGACTTGGCGAACTGATGCTGCCCGCGGCCAAGATCGCACAGGAAGGCTTTGCGATTGACGAAGTCTACGCGCGCAAACTGCAAGCCAAAGTCAAGGACATCCGAAAGTTCCCGGGCACGTCTGCGATCCTACTGAAACCCGATGGATCACCGCACGCGCAAGGCGACGTGTTGGTGCAAGCTGACCTTGCCAAAACGTACCGCGCGGTTGCCGAGAACGGAATCGACTGGTTCTATCGCGGTCCGTTCGCCACCACCGTCTCCGACTGGATGAAGCAAAATGATGGCATCCTGACCGCAGCTGACTTCGCACTTTATCAACCAAAAATTCGTGTGCCGATTGTCAGCCAATATCGTGATTGGAAAATCGTTGGCTTCCCGCCGCCAAGCTCCGGTGGTGTTCATGTCGCACAGATACTGAACATTCTGGAACACTTTGACTTGGCGGCCGAGCAGAAACGAAGCCCTGCGGCCGCAGCCCACTTGATTGCCGAAGCGATGAAACTGGCTTTCGCGGACCGCGCCCATTGGCTGGGCGATGCCGATTTTGCAGACGTGCCTCGTGGACTTTTAAACCGCGACTACGCAGCCAAGCTTGCTAAGCGGATCGATCCTTCGAAAGCTTCTGATGTCGAATCGTACGGGAACCCTTTGCAGTTTGACAAGCGTTTCTTTAATCGACACACAACTCACATCGCCGCAGCGGACAGCGAAGGATACTGGGTTGCGATCACACAAACCGTCAACACAACATTCGGCTCCAAAGTCATCGTGCCGGGGACTGGCGTTGTACTGAACAACGAAATGGATGATTTTTCTAGCCAGCCAGGAGTCCCCAACGCGTTCGGATTGGTCGGCGCCAAGAACAATGCGGTCGCGGCGGGCAAGCGACCGCTTTCCAGCATGAGCCCCACGATCGTTCTTGACGCAAACGATCAGCCAGTCATGACTGTTGGCGCGGCGGGCGGACCAAAAATCATTACCCAGTCGTTGCTCACGATCATCCGGACCTTGGACTACCAGCAACCGCTGGCCAATGCCGTTGGCGACCCAAGAATCCACCATCAGTGGCGGCCCGACAGCGTGCTGGCCGAAGAAACCTTGGACGCCGGGATAATGAATCACCTGAAAAAACTTGGCCACTCCGTACAAACGATTCGCCACAGCGGCGTTACTCAAGCGATCAAGCGTTCTGGCGATGGTGGATTGATCGGAGTCAGCGACCCTCGAGTTCCAGGCAAAGCCGCCGCTGTGACACGATCAGCAACTCTTCAGCCCACTCGTTGATCACGGC
>CAYNNP010000237.1:0-10147 GCA_964398215.1 uncultured Pirellulaceae bacterium
TTGCGTCCGAAGTTCCGGCAATTGCAGCGTTTGCTCGGTCCGGCCTACTCCAAGAGCGCAACTGCAGAACTCAGTTATTCGATCGTTATCGCGCAGTTAACCGCTCTACTGCTGCATGCCTACTAGTTCGTCTTTCTGGACAAGCTTACGAATTTCAGTCACAACGTCGGGGTGTTTTGCTGATACATCGTTCTGTTCGCCAATGTCTGACTTCAAGTCATAAAGTCGCCATTCGCCCTTGGTTGTCTTTTCAGTTTTCGATTTCTTGCCACGGTACTTCACCAGTTTCCAGTTTCCACGGCGAACGCCGATCGATGTAGCGCCTTCCTGACTCGCCCAGTAAAGGTACTCGTGTTTTTTCTGCCGCTCACTTTCGCCCAACAGGGTCGGCAAGTACGAAATGCCATCCGTTTCTGGTGCATCAACACCGGCGATCTCGCACGCCGTTGGCAAAAAATCCCAAAACGCGGACGGATGATCACTTAGCGATCCAGCCGAAATTTTCATTGGCCATCGTGCAATCATTGGCACACGAATTCCGCCCTCGTGCATCGACCGCTTGAAACCCTTCAGTGGCCCGTTGGAATCAAAGTACTCGTGACTGTGATTGCCTTCGTTGTGAGGACCGTTGTCGGATGTGAACAGCACCAACGTTTTCTGGTCAAGCTTCAGTTCTTTCAATAATCCAAAAAGTCGACCAACGTCAGCGTCCATACGAGTGATCATTGCAGCAAAACCCTTCTCCGGATTTGGCCAATCCATACTTGCATAGGGACCATAGTCGGGAACTTCCATGCCGTCTTTGTAAACTCGGCCGCCTTCGTTGTTCGCGTGCGGGATGGTCCAGTGAATGTGCAACAAAAACGGTTCGCTGCTGTGTTTTTCCACAAAGTCAAATGCGCGTTCGGTCATGACGTCGTGCGAGTAAGTAACCCGTTCGCTTGAAACTCGCCCGCGACCTTTTGGGTCGTCGTGGATCACATTGCCCGGCAACACAACTTTTGTATCGTTTTCCCACAAGTACGTGGGGTAAAAATTGTGGGCACGACCTTGATTCAAATACCCAAACCAATATTCGAATCCGTTTTTGTTCGGGTGTCCAACGTTATTGATCTCGGATGGTTCTTCGACATTTCCCAAAGCCCATTTGCCGACGCCACCGGTGGCATAGCCAGCCAGCTTCAGTTGTCTTGCCACCGTCTTTTCCATTCCGGTCAGGCTACGATCTCGATTCCCGATCAATCCGGTATGGCCAACATGCGTTCCCGTCCACAGCACAAGTCGCGATGGTCGGCAGACAGTGTGTCCCGAATAATGGTCAGTGAACCGCATGCCTTGAGATGCCATTCGATCCAAGTTTGGCGTTTGAATGATTTTTTGTCCGTAGCACCCCAGGTCTCCATAGCCCAAGTCATCACACATGATGTAGATGATGTTCGGTTTGTCGGCGGACGCCCAGTTTGTCATGAACGTACATAGCATTAAAATGCAAAAACGCATGATCTGTTTTCCAGAGTTGAATGTGGGTTTGGCGAAGCGACATCAATAGTAGCTCGACTACCCGAGTCGAGGATTCACGGCAGCGACAACCGTGCTACGAAGAGCAAGTTTCCGGTCCGCGCCGGATTCTATCATGTCCCCCGATTGTGAGAGTTATGTTTGTTGTGTGAAATAGTCTGGTGATTTGATGCCCGCAGGAGCGGTTTGCAAAACGTTTTGCGGCAACGGATTTCGCCGGAAACATCCTGCATCGATTAAAAAAGCGTGATTTCACGGCATTCTTGCGGTGGACAAGGCTTCAACGTGGACCCATCGGCGTGCCGACATTAAGATAAGTCACCAGGGAATGACTCCCTCCCACCCCAAATGTCATGCGTCCCCCTCCTGCATGCCGCCAACATGAAAAAGATCACCTCGATCAGTCTCATCTTCTGTGCCATTGCACTCGCGTTGTGTAGCAACGTTAGCGCCGCCGATGGCCCTGTCAGTTTCGTCAATGACATTGTTCCATTGCTGACCAAGTCGGGATGCAACACAGGCGTGTGTCATGCGAAAGCTGGCAACGGCCAAAATGGTTTCGAACTCTCGCTGCTTGGATTCGAACCACAAGAAGACTACGACCACATGACATTGGAAGGCCGGTCGCGTCGATTGTTCCCCGCAGCTCCCGATCGGAGCCTGTTATTGCGAAAGGCAAGTGGTCGTGTTCCGCATGGTGGCGGCGTTCGTCTGTCACCTGAATCGGCAGGCTATCAGACACTGCGCCGCTGGATCGCTCAGGGAACTCCGTACCAACATGCTGATGATCCGGATTTGGTATCGATCGAAGTACAACCATCGCAAGGCAAACTGTTACCGAACAAGACAGTCCAGTTGTCAGTCATCGCACACTATTCCGATCAGACGACACGAGACGTTTCCGCTGCGGCTTTGTACGAAACCAACGAAGAAGCGATGGGGATCGTCAACGAGTCTGGGAAAGTGACCGCCCAAGACATCCCCGGAAAATTCTCTGTGATGATTCGTTACCAAGGGCTGGCCGCTGTGTTCAGCGGATCGGTACCGCTGGGCGCTCCTGTTTTGGAATTGCCACAAGAAAACAATTTTGTTGATCGACATGTGTTCCAGAATTTAAAAGAACTTGGGATTCCACCGTCATCGGTGATTGATGATGCCACGTTCCTTCGACGTGTGACTTTGGACATTGGCGGTCGGTTGCCTACGATCAAAGAAACCGAATCGTTCCTTGCCGATCAGAGTAGCGAAAAACGCAACCTGTTGATTGACCGACTGCTGAACAGTCCGGACTACGCAGACTACTTTGCAAACAAATGGACTTCGGTTCTTAAGAATCGGCGTGATGCGAAAAGCGATATCACATCGAACTTTGCGTTCCACGCTTGGATTCGCGACAGCCTCTTGGAAAACAAATCTTACGATCAGTTAGTCGCTGAACTTTTGGCTGCAACGGGAACCGTGATCGCAAACCCTGCGGTTGCCTGGTACAAGCGAGTCAAAGAACCGAAGGCACAGATGGAAGATGTTGCCCAGCTCTTCATGGGCGTCCGCATGCAATGTGCCCAGTGCCACCACCATCCATTCGAGCGGTGGAGCCAAGATGACTATTACGGACTCACGGCGTTCTTTAGCCAAGTGGGCCGCAAACCGACAAGCACACCGGGCGAAGATTTGATCTACCACAAACGTGGGCTTGCGGTTGCCAAAAACATCAAGAGCGGAAAATCGATTTCGCCCTCGGCGCTGGGCGATTCTGTAGGAGAGATTCCGCAAGACGAAGACCCACGACTCCGTTTGGTGCGTTGGCTAGCGAATCCTGAAAATCCGTTTTTTGCCAAAGCGGTTGTGAATCGATATTGGAAGCACTTTTTTAAACGCGGCCTTATCGAACCCGAAGACGATATTCGCGATACCAATCCGCCAACCAACCCAGAATTGTTAGCGGCCTTGGAAACGCACTTCATTGACAGCGGCTATGACTTGAAGGAACTCGTGCGTGTCATGACGCAATCAGCTGCCTATCAATTGAGCTCGCAGCCCAACGAACACAATCTGGCCGATCGCCAAAACTACTCGCGATTTTATCCACGGCGAATGCAAGCCGAGGTAATGTTGGATTCGATTGACCAGTTCACGGGAGCAAAAACCAGTTTCGCGAATTTGCCAACGGGCACGCGTGCGGTGGCGCTACCGGACAACAGTTACAACAGTGCTTCGCCATTCCTGAAAGTGTTCGGGCGACCTGAGAGCACAAGTGTTTGTGAATGCGAGCGAGTACAATCAGCGAGCTTGGCGCAAAGTCTGCACCTGATGAATGCCAGAGACATGAAAGCCAAAATCAGGACCGGCGGTGGCCGCGCGGTGGCCTTGTCCAAATCGACTTTGCCGAGCGACAACGCGGTCACAGAGCTTTACAAGGCGGCCTTTTCGCGAGCACCCAGCGAGAAAGAAATGAAGATCGCAATGGCTTACCTGAAAGAATCTCGAATGGGAAAAGATGGCAAGCCGATTAGCCAAGCTTCGGCCAAGAAGCAAAACATCGAAGACCTGGTTTGGGCGTTGATCAATACGAAAGAGTTCTTGTTCAATCACTAAGGACTACGGACGACTCCGTTTTCATCTCGGAAGGGTTTACAAGGAAACCGCATGTTCAAAAAGCTGATGTCTTTTTTCTGCGTTGCATTCGCGGGGTTTGTATCCGTGGCGTCGGCGCAATCCGTATGCCTTCCGTCGCCGCGATTGCTGACCACGATGCCAATGGGAGGACAAATTGGCACGACCTTTGATCTTTCGATTACCGGTGAAACGATTGACGAGGCACGTGAATTGGTGTTTTCTCACCCGTCCATCACGGCCAAGCAGAAAATGGATACGGCGGGAAAGTCAATTCCGCTTCAGTACACGGTCACGATCGGCGAAGATTGCCCACAAGGGATCCACGAAGCTCGAGTGATGACCCGATTAGGACTTTCATCGTCAAGGATTTTTACGGTTAGCGATGTCAAAGAATGCAGCCAGCCCAAACCAACGACAACGCTAGCTGCGGCTTTCCCAATCGAAGTCGAATCGATTTGCAACTCGGTCATGCCAGTTCGAGCGGTGAATCATTATCGTTTCGAAGCAAAGAAAGGGCAACGGATCGTGGTCGATTGTGCGGCCAAAGGCATCGACTCGAAATTGAATCCTGTGCTAATTCTGGGCGATGCGGAAGGTCGCGACTTGCGAGTCCAACGACGCGGCGGCCTGATTGATTTCACCATCCCAAGTGACGGAAGCTACACGATCAAGGTGCACGATTTGACATTCGAGGGCGGCTCGATGCACTTTTACCGTTTGTCGCTACGAATGCTGGGCACCGACGCGCCGGTTCAGCGCCTGCCATCATCGCAGCTTGTCAGTGCACATTCTTGGCCGCCCGCAGGACTAGCAGCCAAGGCCGCAGCAACCGAAACTGAACCCAACAACGCAGCTGCTGATTCGCAGAAAATCTCGTTGCCCTGTGACATCGCTGGCAGTTTTTACCCAGCCGCCGATGTCGACCGCTTCGAGTTCGATGGAAAGAAAGGTGACGTTTGGTGGGTCGAAATTGCATCACAGCGACTGGGACGGCCGACCGACCCGACCGCGGTCGTCCAGCAGATCAAAGTCGTCGATGGAAAGGAACAAACCGTTGACATTGCGGAACTCAATGACATTGCCAGTCCCGTTAAAGTCTCCAGCTACGGATACTCCTACGATGGCCCACCGTACAACGCAGGCTCCAGTGACTTTCTGGGGAAAGTAGAAATCAAAGAGGACGGCCTGTATCGAATTCAGCTTTCTGACATGCTTGGCGGAACTCGAAAAGATCCCACGAATGTTTATCGGCTGTTGGTTCGCAAAGCCCAACCGGACTTTGCCGTTGTCGGCTGGTGTTTCCACATGCAGCTGCGCAACGGCGATCGCAACGCACTCTCCAAGCCAATGGCGATTCGCGGTGGAGCAACTTTGGCATACGAAATCGTTGCCGTGCGACGCGACGGTTTTGATGGACCAATCGACCTTTCGCTCAGCAATCTTCCGGACGGAGTCACATCAAAGGGACTTAGGATTCCTGCTAAGCAAAACCGTGGAACACTGTTGATCACGGCTGCCGAAGGAGCACCACGAGGATTCAAAAGCGCATCGTTCAACTGCACCGGAACGATCAACGGCAAACCAGTGACTCGCGCCGGAAAAATCGCATCGATGGCTTGGCCGTGCCGAAACACGAGAGACGAAATCACTGGCCCGAGATTGCTGCTGGACATCCCTGTTTCAGTAGGAGCCGATGAGAGCGCGCCGATTTCGATCGCTCCCAAAACGCAAACCGCATTCGAAGCCGTCGAGGGAACGACTCTCAAAATCCCTTTGATCCACATGCGTCGAGGCGAATTCAGCGGCAAAAATATCACCATGAAGACTTTTGGCGACGGTTTTACTCGCAACAAGTCGTTTCCGTTACCGCTCAGTGCCGATAGTTCAGAAGCGGTGTTAGATTTAAAAACGTTGAAAGTCAAACCCGGGGAATACACAATCGCTTTCTACGGCGGTGGCGTAGCAAAGTACAAACACTATCCCGGTGGCGTCGCGGCCGCGCAAGCAGAACTGAAAGAAAATCAGAAACAGGCTGCTGCAGCCAATGCGGAAGTCAAACGATTGACGACTGAACTAAAATCAGCCGACAAAGCAGCGAAGGCACAGATTCAAAAACAGCTGGCTGCGGCGACGAAGAACAAAGTGGCTGCCGATAGCCTCGTGACGACGGGTCGCAAAAGAGTCCAAAATGCGACACGATTATCCAAGCAGAAAGACATTGCCGATGTTGTGGTTTCCGAACCCATTAACATTCGCGTTTTACCGACGGAGAAAAAATGAGCGATTCAAATCGAACGACACGTTGCAGCGGCCCAGAAACACCAGCTGTTTCTCGTCGTAGCTTCATGAAGGTTGGCATCGCTGGATTCACGAGCCTCAGCCTGCCAGGGCTTTTGCGTTTGCGAGCCGCCGGGATTGAACAACAGCAGCGCAAAGCTGTGATCATGGTATGGAAACCCGGTGGATGCTCTCACATCGATACCTACGATCCCAAGCCTGATGCAATCAGTGAATATCGAGGCCCATTTGGTACGATCCCGACCAAGATCCCGGGCATGCGTTTCACCGAATTGCTTCCCAAACAAGCTGCGATTGCTGACAAGTTCATTGTCCACCGAGGCATGTACAACCGCGCTGGCGGCCACCCCGCCGGTTCGATGCAGATGTTTTCCGGCGACAAAGATTCGCGTGATAAGCCAAAGCCGAAACTGCCGGACTGGATGTCGGTTGCCAATTATGTTCGTAGCCTCGAAGGCACCCGTAGCAATCCGTTGCCGCGCTATGTCAGTGTCAAAGGCCCGTCGTCCAGGTACGCGGGGACTGCGTACTTGGGTGAGGCGTATGGACCGTTTGCTGTAAGCGGTGATCCGAACTCTCCTAAGTTTGTTGTGCCCAATATCGGACTGAATGACCAGCAAGAAGTTGAAAGACTACAACGCCGGCTATCGTTGCGCGAAAGCTTGGATTCCTTGGAACGCTCTTTCGATACGTTCGGAGAATTGGGGGCATTGGATGAATTCGAGACGCAAGCAATGACGTTGCTAACGAATCCAAAAACGAAAGAAGCATTTGACCTTAGTCGCGAAGACGAAGCGACACGTGATCGTTACGGACGGAATACTTGGGGACAACAACTCCTGCTTGCCAGACGACTTGTCGAAGCAGGTGTCGATATCATCACAAGCAGTCTTAACGGACCACTGTGCGGACGAGTTAGCAATTGGGATGACCATGCAGTGAATCATCACGTTTTCGATGCGCTACGTTTTCGTTCAAAGGCTTACGACCAAGCCGTCACAGCATTAATCGAAGATATTTATCAACGTGGGCTGGATGACCGTGTTCTGGTTGTTGTGACTGGCGAGTTTGGTCGTACGCCAAAGATCAACTATCAACCCAGCACAGGCGAGGGCAACGCGAGTGCACCTGCCGGCACCAAGCAACCAGGCCGTGACCACTGGCCACGCGCATTCAGCAACTTGTGGGCCGGTGGCGGTTTGAACACAGGCGGATTCTTTGGCGCGACCGACAAACGAGGCGAAGACGCGATCGAACGCCGAAGCGGTCCTGAGGACTTTATCGCAACGATCTACCAACACTTAGGCATCGACTACAAAAACATCTTCATCAAAGACTTCAATGGCAGGCCAACGCCAATCGTTGCGGACGGAAAACCGATCCGCGAATTGGTGGCCTAACGCGGCAATTGCCCGAACTTCACGCGATCAGAATCGCCCTTTTATCCAGCCGCCGAGCCCCTCTTTTGAGGCACTGCACATGCGACCAGGTTGGCTTGGCTGGGGCACAGATTCTGAATCCTGCAATTCTTTTCCTACATGCTCAGCGTCAAAAATCCCGCGTTTTATTGGGTAAACAGGCTGCGGCTGAGTCACTACCCACCGATTGGCCCACGCACCCCGGCGCCGGCGGGTCGCACAAACTGCTGCATATAAAACGGAGGAAAAGCTTCGTAAACGGCACTATAGGATTGCGAACGGAGATTCTGGAATGACACTGTACCCCGCGATACTCTGTCCAAAAAATCGGAGATCGCTCTGATATTTAGTACCTCATGATTCTGGTGTCAGCGATGTCTTTGAACAAACCCCGCTTGCTAAGCGTTTGCTTTCCCATGCTTGCTGCTCTCGTTGCGGCTCTGTTTTTCGGTCGTGCAGCAACTGCTCAAACGCTCGTTGACGTTGATTTCAATAATCGCAACGCGTCGATCTACACCGAAGAAGATGTTGAAGAAGACTTTGGCGAACTTCGGTTTACTAACGGCGTCGACGAAGGATGGGTCCAGATCGTTACTGGCGACCAAGCCTTTGGCGGAACAGGATCGGCGATCCGCGTACGCTATCCAGAAGGTGGCGAAGGCCCTGGTGAGGGTGGCGCTCAATGGATTGTCGAATTTGACGAGGGCTACGAGGAAGCTTACTTGTCCTACCGAGTCAAGTTCGCCGAAGGGTTTGACTTTGTCCGTGGCGGAAAGCTCCCTGGTCTTGCCGGCGGTTCGGCTCCCAGCGGAAGTGCTCCTGCTGATGGTATCCGTGGCTGGAGCGGTCGGCTGATGTGGCGCACGGCTTTTCAGGGAGTGACCGGGGAACCAGAACAAACCACTTCCGGATTGATTTCATACGCCAAGCATGTCAATTCCGGGTTCGCGATGGATGGGCGACAGGAAGACGAGATATTTGTCCTTGAGCGCGATGGTCAAGAAAGTGTGATCGAGTCCGATCGATGGTACACCATTCGTGAACGCGTCGTTATGAACACTCCTGGGGAGCGAGACGGCATCCTGCAAATTTGGCTTGATGGTCGATTGGTTCATGACCAACGCGACCTTCAGTACCGAGACACTCCGGATCTACAGATCGACCGCTTGTTCTTCAGCACATTTTTTGGTGGTGGCGAAGCATGGAGAAGCAGTAAAGAAGAGTTTACTTTCTTTGATGACTTCAAACTGACCATACCTCGAGAGCGACTTGTCCCGGAACAATATCCCACACCTTACGAAGCAGTCGCCGCATCAAACCCAGGCGACACCGTTCTTCTCGGATCAGCAGACTGGTTCGGAAATCTATTCGTCAACAATCCGATTACGATTCGCGGAAGAGGCAATGCTCGGCTGATGCCCGCCCAGCAGAACGTGTCGATTATCCAAGTCAACTCTGATGACGTAAACATCGAGTCCCTCGAAATCGCCAACGGAGTTGCGGGCGTTGACGCTTACTCGTTAGCAAGCCGGCTAACTATCCTCAACTGCGACTTCCAAGACATGCTTGGCGATGCCATTCGCTGCACTGACAGTCACAACGTTGCGATCATCAATTCGACAATCGACAACAGTGCCGGTCGCGGAGTTTTCCTGAATCGCGTCAATGGTTTTTTCATTGCCAACAGTACTTCGACGGGCAACAGTGGCGCCGGTTTCGAGATCATCTCTGACAACGGATTCATCACCGACTGCCGGGCGAGTAACAATCGCGCCGGAGCCGGTTTTTTCATGGTGGGAGCCAACGCTGGGCTAGTCAACAACATCTCTGACAACAACGACGCAATGGGATTCCTGTTCGTTAACACAGAAAATGTTGGATTCATGAACAACACGTCATCGTTAAACTCTAGCTTCGGGTTGCTGGCCTACGGGGTCAACGGATGCTGCTTTTGCAACAGCAATTTCATTGGCAACGGTGACGTGGGATATACCTTAGGCAACAGCAATAACAACGTGATCCAAGCGAACATCGTTGACAACAACAGCAGTATCGGCGCCTACATGTCACCCAGCACCAGCGGCAACGCAATAATTGGCAACTCCTATCAAAACAATGCCTTCAACATTGGACTGATCAACCAAGGTGACAACTACGTCAACGAGTAGCGCCAGCTGAAAGCTTCGTCGTTGGAGAATCGTTTGGTTTGCCGCGTTTGACCGCTTCGGTGACGTCTTTGGTTTTCCAGCCGCGGACACAGGGTAATTCGAAAGCATATAGCCCCATGCGTTAGCCTT
>CAYNNP010000238.1:0-10037 GCA_964398215.1 uncultured Pirellulaceae bacterium
TTTACTTCTGCAACTGCTTTGCCATTTCCTTGCCCAAGCCGAGGCCGACATTCATGTAGGTCTTTGCGTTGCCGCCGTAGTGGCCGCTTGAACCGCTGGGGGCATCTAGCAGCGGCTTGCTATAGACAAAGCCGATGTTGTCACCGAGCTCGCTTTTGTATTTGCCGCTGGCGAAATTTTTCATCGCTTGCATGATCTTGCCGTGGCCGGATTTGGTGTCATCCGCATCGGTTTGACCCAGTGAGGCGCAGACAAATGCAGCCTTGGGAGCATTGAAATCTTTGCGCAAAGCCTTCACCAGTCTGACGAGGTTCTTTTCGTATTCAGCGGTGTGTGAAGCATTGCGCATGTCCTTGTCACCTTGCCACCAAACGATGCCGGCGACTTCGTACGATTTGGCTCCTGGATAGTACTTGCCCAGATCGGCAAGAATCTTTTTGGCATTCGCGACATCATCATCGTACTGCTTGCCAGCGTACCACTGCAGACAATCCCCACCCTTCACGTAGGGCACAATCGTCTTATCCTTCTTGCTCTGAAAAGTTTCTCCATAGGCAGGCTCCTCTTTTCCATTGTGGGAGTAACGAGGAGTGCCTGGAGGTAGCAGGTCCCAGCCAAGACTGCGGTTGCCGATGGAACTCTTAAGAACCATGACCGGAGCTTCAATAGCGTCGCCGACTTGATGGCCGACTCCGATTTCGATACCAATTTTGTTGCTGCTGATCGTCATCCAGTCGTTGCGGTAGATGCCTTTTCTGCCAGTCATCACCGATACGTTACGAACGTCCTTGCGCGTGGTCCACGCGCCTGCGTCATCTGCCAGGAAGGGATATTTCTTGCCGAGTTCCGGAGTGACTTTGCCCATTTCCAGAGTGTTGGACTGGCCCATGATCAGAATGACCTGGACCGGTTTGCTCATGTCGGCGGGCGCGGTGTCAGCAGATGCCATTGCGGCCATTCCTAGAGTCATCGCTGTGAACAGACAGGCCGCTTTCGTCAATTTGTTTCGTTTCATGATTTCGTTTTGGTACTTAGGTTGATCGTCGGTTGGTGGTTGCATGAGGCCAAAGTATTCCGCCGTGGAAAAGTTCGCAGTATTTTAGCTGCCTGGAGTCAGTCGGTGAGCCTTGACGGCAATGCCGCTTTGCGGAGCGTCAATACGGTAAAATTCCAGCGTGTTAGCTCCCTCGCGAAGATTGACACGAACGGGTTTGCTGTTTTGCCAATCACCCGAAGTGTAAGGTAGGTCGATGTTGATGGCTTCCGAATCGTTGATGGAAACCATCAAGTGTTGACCATAGCCGACCGTACATACCCTGCTGGTTAATGCATAGCTGCCCGGTTTTGTGACGGTCACCGAGTACTTAGCGCTGGAAGTTTTGGACACGCCGGTAGAAACGGGATCGACCTTGGGCGACGTCTTGTAAAAATTGCCAACATGGCGATCTGCAACTCGCTCACAAACGTTGCCGTAGATGTCATGCAGTCCCCAGGGGTTGGGTTTCTTCTGGCCAACCGGATGGGACTTGAGCCCAGAATTGTCTTTGAACCATCCGTAGTCACCAAAGTTAGCGGGGTCGTTACCAAAGAACCACTGGCTGGAACTGCCGGCGCGTGCTGCGTATTCCCATTCGGCTTCAGTTGGCAGTCTGGCGCTGACACCAGTCTTGGCCGCCAGAGCAACGCAGAATCGTTCCGCATCAGTTTCGCTGACAGTATCAACGGGAAACTTTGGATCACGATGCTTCTTGCTGCTTGGGTTTTTGCCGGTGATGTGTTCGTATTGTTCTTGAGTCACCTCGTATTTGCCAAGGTAGAAACCTTTGCTGATTGTGACTTCATGCTTGGGCTGGTTGGCAGCAATCCACTTACCAGCCTTCGCTCCTTCTCCACCCATTGTGAAGGTGCCGGGTTTGATGTGAACGAACTGCATTTTTACACCATCACCTAAATCAAGATTAATCTCGCTAGGCAGGTTGGACCGGCCAGCGGGTGGTGTGATCGCGGCGCGAAGTCCCCAGTTGTCATAGCGACCGTAGCCAGAACTGATCAGTCGAGCGCCGGAACTGCTGTCAACTGCACTGCTTTTCCAAGTTCCACCACGCAAGAGGGTAAGGCCTGCTGGAGAAAAGCGTGGAAGAAAAATCTGCATGCCCTGACCATGGCTTTTAGTGATTTGCACTTGGCTGCGATTGGCAGAAGTGTATGCGGCGGCCGGAATGATGATGGAACCGTCGCTGCCAACGCTGATTGTTTCTTTCTGGTTCTGCGAAGATGAATTCGAGTCGCTACTGATCGAAGAGCCATCGGCTTCGCCCAAGTTCGTGCCGAGCGCCGTCAAGGTTTGCGCATTGGACTTCGTGACAATTCGCTGCTGAACATGCAACGACAACGCATTCCAAAACTCGGGAGTGTCCTCCTGGTGCGGACCGTAGATGCGCGGTTCATCGAAAACGAGACCAATCCACTGTGCCCGTTTCACTGCGGGGTACTCAGCGCGGTTGGTTCGGGCTTGAGAAGTGGCAACGAAGTCGCGGCCGTTCTTGTAGATGCCCTTGAGAAAGCCTCCGCCCCAACCAGGTCCTAGATTCACGACCCAGCCTTTGGGAGTCCAGTGTGCGAGAGCGGCATGACCACGACTGGGGCGTGCGATGGTGGGAATGCCGAACGAACGAAGCGTGAAGCGGCCAAAGAAGGCGCGTCGACCACAAACCCCACCGTTCATAATGATGTTTTGAAAGAACTGCAGTTCGGGCCGATCGAGAGGCACGTTTTCAGAACCGTATTTGACGTCAGAAGTCACAATGCGAACGTAGCGCCAACCGTAGTCACCACGTGTTTGTTCAGGGCGAAAGTTTCGCATCATGTTGCGACCCCATCCGATGACTTCGTCCGGCTCTTCGCCGTCGACAACGAAACGCAATTCCCAAGCATTGAAATCTTTGAAGGCTGGATCCAACTCGCCGGCCATATAGGCCTTTGCATAAGTCAGGTAACGGTTGACTGGATCGACAAATTCGGGTGCCGATGAGTCTGCCACAGCGGCGCGCAGTTTGTTGGGAACCGAATGTTCAAGGGCCACAGCGAGGGCGAGTTCGTGCAGCACGCCAGCTTTGGCTTTGGGGCTGGCCTTCAGGATGTCAGTATAAATCTTCATCGCCGGGCCATATTGGGCTGGTCCCTGATCGCGGCCAATTTTGGTTCGCTCGGCGCCGTCATGCACCAGCATCTGAATCATCAAATTCTCATTGGCAAGCAGCTGTTCGACCAAAGCCTGGTGAGTGCCATCTTTTTGAGCAAAACTGGCAAGTCCAGCCGGAGTCGCATCTTGAAGAATCACAAACTTGGCGAGCTTGCCGTCGAGAGCGCCATCCATCAGAACTTCGCTCAATCCAGTTTGCTTCAAGACCTTCGCAGTGTTGGCTTGCGCTTTGGCGAGCGCGGCTGTCGCTTCTTTGATTAGTTGCGGGCCTTCAGCTTCCGATTTTTTCGCCAGCTCCAAAGCTTTTTGGCGCTCGGCGAGCGCTTCGATTCCGTCCTGTTTATTCTTCTGCCACTTGGTCAGTTCTGCTTGGAGCTTTTTGCGTTGCCCGTCGTCTTTAGCATTCTTGAGACCTTTCTGCACGCGACGGATGTTTTGCTCCGCGCCTCCGATCCATTTATTTTTGGCATGCTTTACCAGCGTCTCGGCGCCCTTCACACCACCTGCAATGCCCTTGCTGTAACGCTCGAATTCCTTCTGCGCTTTCGTTTCCGCTTCACGCGCCTTTTGGTAGGCGGCCTGGACGTCGGCATCAAAGCGTGACAGTGCGCCAGCCAATTCTGCCTTTAGGCTCTTGAGTTGGGTCTCATAGGCAGCTTCCAGTTTTTTTCCGGTAGTGCTTAGTTGCCCAGTTTGCGCCAAAACGCTAGGTAAAGTGAGGCATGCGGCCATCAGTACGGCGGCCAGACAAGGGACCAATTGAGTTCTCATAATCAATTCTCAGCTATGGCATGTTCTGCATGCCGAATGATAGTGGTGGATCCCAAGCCAATTAAAATTGCTTGTAGTTATCAGTGCAGCTTACACAAGAAGCCGCGTTGAGACTTACGGCGCATCGAGAATTACCCGAACTATTTGTCGGGCGCTGCTTTTTACTTAGCCTCGCGTTGCCACTTGGACAGATCTGAGAACTTTGGCATCTTGCCGTCTTTCACCGATTTTGCAAATCGCTTGAAGGCGTTTGTGCGAGCTTCACTGGCCCGTAAAAAACTCTTGGCAACTTCCACGCCTTTCTCGGCAGTCATGGCGGCGGCTTCTTTCTCGCCGGTTCTCCATTGAAGAATGCTCAGGCATGCATAGTGGTTTGGCCCCACACTTCTTTCGCCGTCGTTGACGTATTTGGCATAGGGAGCAGTGACGGCTTTCATGAAGTCCATTGGGTAGACGTTTTGATTGCGCCCAGCCATCCGCATCCCAGTCATCGAGACGTATGAATTTTTCGAGTTGCTGGATGGCATTTCGTTGAACGCTTTCAGTGCCGCTGGCCAATCCTTGCGAGTTACCAGCAACTTCAGTTTCAGTGTGGACAGCTCGGGGTGGTTGGGGTCGATCGTTTCCAACTCTTTCAAATTCGCTGCCATCTTTTTTTCGTCGCCTGCGCGACGCGCCGAATCGATTTTTCGGATCAAGCCTTCTGTTTTTCCGTAGTTGTCTTGGGCAGCTTGGATCACAGCTGCCGCCTGCTTTGCACCCTCATCTCCAGAGAGGATTTGTTCGATGATGGAATTGGTCAGCCGCGAAGCTTCTGTTCCCAACAGTAGTTTTCCGTCTCGCACAATGAATGCGTATGGAATGGCGTTAGCACCAGCTGCGTCCAGCCACTCGGTTGCGAACGCTGACTTTTCGCCTGTGTAGGCGACCGGGTAGGACATTCCCTTGCCCTTTTTCTGAACGAATTTCTCGACCGCATCCTTGCCGTCTTCCCAGCAATTCATTCCATAGACCCGCAATCCTTTGTCGTAATATCGTTCGTGAAGTTCGTTCACGTGCGGGATCAACGCGATGCAAGGGCCGCACCACGTGGCCCAGCATTCAAACATGTAGACTTTCCCAGGTTCCAAAGATTTCGGGGCCTCGCCCTGGATCCATTCAGCTGCCATCACGGACGACAGGTTGACTTTTGAACCGGGAACAAGCGTGGGCTTGGTGGTGGGCTGCTGAGCGAAAGCGGGCGCCGAAACCAACGCCAAGCAAGCAAAGATGTATTTCACAACGCGTAGTCGACACGGGATCGCGGTCTTATCCAGTTGAGGTTCAAGATCGTACGACTGGTGATTGGAGTGATTAAGGATGCTAGAAACTGCCATCGTGATTTGCCTGGAACTTTGAATTGAGATTGCACAAAAATCGAGCTTTGAATCGCAAGATGATCATGTGCAATGTAAGAGGGGCATTTTGAATTGCAATTGCATGCTTTATCCGCGTACGCCTGCGGTCACCGGATTACAGGAAAAAAGCACTCAATCCCCGATGCTAGCATACTATGGGCGAGTTATTTTTTCATTCGGGCAAGATCGCGTGACTTGATGGTGTTTCTGGCTACCGTCTGCAACCTTTCGTTTGCTAAATAGCGATGGTGCACGGCGTCCATCATGGCGTCGTAGCAACCTTCCATTTACCGAAAGAGCGTCTGTTCGCCTGCCGATGCCATCTCATCTAACGCGATACATTTTAGCCGAAATCCTCAAGATCTTTGTTGTAGCACTGTTTGTGCTAACAACTTTGATCCTGTTGATCGGTGTCGCGCGCAAATTGCTGAGTGAAGGCCTAGGACCGCTTTCGATCCTGCAGCTACTGCCTTACCTGCTGCCGATGTCATTGCAGTTTGCGTTTCCGGCAACGGCATTGTTCGCCGTTTGTTGCGTGTATGGCCGGATGTCTGCGGACGGAGAAGTATCGACGGTCAAAGCATCAGGAGTATCACCGGTTCGGTTGATGCAACCTGCGTTGATTTTTGCGGCGCTGCTCAGTCCCATTGCTGTTTACTTGTCGGATGTTTCAGTTTCGTGGGGACGCGCCGGCGTCAATCGAATCGTGATGTTGTCGATCGAAGACGTTGTGTATCGAAAATTGCGTGCCGAACATTCCTACACATCCGAACACGGTTTTTCGATTCACGTGCGCGAGATCGATGGCAAGCGACTGATGCACCCAACTGTGACGGTTCACAATCATGGTGACAACGGAGCAATGAAAGTCTCTGCTGAGGAAGGTCAGATTTCTCTCGATCCTGAAACAAGCACTTTGAAGCTGAGTTTTATCGAGACGCAAATCGAAAGCGGCGGAGCACTGCGAGCGGACTTTCCTAAAGAGACCGAATTCAAAGTCCCGCTATCTGGCGCAATGCAAGCTCGCCCAATCAGCCATCGCAGCCCCAGCGAGCTGCCACTTCGTTACATCGGCAACGAACGGATTCAGCAGGATTCGCGAACGCACGCTGCTATCGGTGAAATGGCCGCGCACACAGGATTCTCAATCCTAACTTCGAATTCACAAGAGATTGCAAACGCTCCCGGCGAAGCTTATTCCAAGCGACTAAAGGAGAGCAAGAAACGCTTGACTCGATTGCATGTTGAACCATGGCGACGCTGGGCCGAAGGCTTTAGTTGTCTGTTTTTCGTGTTGGTGGGCGCTCCGTTGGCGATCATTGCCAAAACAAGCGACTACTGGACGACGTTCGGCTTGTGCTTTTTACCAACGCTTTTGATCTACTTTCCACTGTTCATGTTTGGCCTGGAACAAGCCAAAGATTCGATCATTCCCCCTTATGGCGTGTGGATGTCAAACTTTCTGCTTGGGTCAATTGGGCTGTTTTTGATTGCCCGTGTCCGCCGCTATTGAGCCAATCTGGCACCGTATTGCGGCAACCGCTTGACTTACAACCCACCTGATTAAACTGGTGGATCCATATTCTGGAATCCATCCAATTTTTTCAATCGAAAACAGACCCAAACATGTCGGCTCAAAGCGAAACTCTTCTTGCAGCGATCAAAGATCGTAGCTGTACCGTTGGAATCATCGGGCTCGGCTACGTCGGCTTGCCATTAATCGATGCTTTTACAAACGCTGGATTCCGATGCCTTGGATTCGATGTCGACCAATCCAAAGTCGACTCGTTGTCAGAAGGCAAGAGCTACATCAAACACATTGATAGTGCAAAAGTTAGTGGCTGGTTGTCCAAGAATCTGTTCGAAGCGACTGCGGATATGGCACGCCTGAGCGAGCCAGATATGCTTTTGATTTGTGTTCCAACGCCATTGGATGACGCACGCGATCCAGACCTAAAGTACGTCGAAGGGACCTGCGAATTCATCCGCGAAGTTTTGCGTCCCGGCCAGATGGTGGTCCTGGAAAGCACGACTTATCCGACGACAACGCGGGACGTGATGGTTCCAATTCTAGAGAAAAGCGGATTGGCTGCGGGCAAAGACTTTCACGTCGCCTACAGCCCTGAGCGCGAAGATCCTGGCAATCCAGATTTTTCGGCGGCCGGAATTCCTAAAGTCGTCGGCGCCATCGACGAAGACAGCTTGGCAATCGCTTGTGCACTTTACGAGTGTGCGGTCGCTGGTGTTGTCCCCGTCAGCAGTTGCGAGGTCGCGGAAGCCGCCAAGGTCTTGGAGAACATCTATCGCGCAGTCAACATCGCGTTGGTCAACGAATTGAAAACCTTGTTTGATGATATGGATATCGACGTCTGGGAAGTCATCGATGCGGCGAAGACAAAACCGTTTGGCTTTCACGCCTTTTATCCAGGCCCTGGACTAGGCGGTCACTGCATCCCAATCGATCCATTCTATCTTTCTTGGTTGGCAAGAAAACAAGGCAACAATGCGCGGTTCATTGAACTGGCAGGCGAAGTCAACCGGGCGATGCCCCGCTATGTGATCTCTCGAACCGCCGAGTTTCTGAACGAATTTGAAAAGCCAATTCGTGGCAGCAAGATCTGTTTACTGGGCGTTGCGTACAAGAAAGATGTTGACGATCCGCGCGAGAGTCCATCGTTTGAATTGATGGAGTTATTGTTGGAATTGGGCGCTGATCTGACTTACAGCGATCCGCATGTCGCAGCGTTACCACAGATGCGGCACCACGATTTGCCTGCGATGGAAAGCCAAGAGCTGACAGTAGAGTTTTTGAAATCTCAAGACGCTGTGTTGATCGCGACGGACCATACCGCCGTTGATTACCAAGCAATCGCCAAACACTCTGCACTGGTAATCGACACGCGAAACGCGATGTCTGAAATCGATGATCGGACCAACATTCGTAAAGCGTAAAAGAACCGCTAAACGGCTTGTTGATTTATTTACGTGGCATATTTTTTGATCCGCTGGCGCCGGCGATAGCTGGGTTATTGGCGGTCTGGTTGTGCTCGAAACCGGGGCTATCGCCCTGCGGCTCAAGGTTTCTGAATCATGAGTGCATCTCCTGCGTGATCTCGCCGCTCAGTTCATCCAACTCGGCGTCGACAGCGCAATGAGCCGATGGGCGATAGCGAGATAGCCCTGGTTTGGTTGCGCTAGCCTTGGGCCTTGTAGTGATAGTGCAATCGGTCGAGGCCCGTGGCTATCGCGCCAGCGGCTCACCGAAATATGCCACGCAAATGAATCAACAAGCCGTTGAAGACTTCCGCTACGGTTTTTCGAGGACAAGTAACTTGCCTCGCATGCCTGCTCGTAGCTTGTTGTTGGGGTTTGGTAGTTCAGCCCAAAGTCGGGTTTGTCCTGTTACCGGCTGAAGCTCTGGTGAAACGAAAGTAACTTCGCCGACAATCGGCTGGACTGGTGCGGGTAATTCTCCGCTCTCGACCCCACTGGGCTTCAATACAAACTTCACTGCATTGCCGACCAAGTCGCTACCGAATTTTCGACCGTCGAGGAAACACTCCACACGGACTGGGTCAAGCGAAATGATTCGCACGACTGGTTTACCAGGCTCAGCCCACTCGCCTGGTTGCACTGCTACTTCAGCAACCATGCCGCTGATACCCGAAACAATTCGGTGTCTTTCGAGTCGTGCATTTGCAATCTCAACCGCAGCTAGCTTCTCTTGCGAATTTGCACCCGCTACATCGCGTTCATGCGTCGCTTGCTCAATCGCCAATTCTGACTGCTCGACGACCAATCGTAATTTGTCTAATTCGGTGCCACTGATCGCACCGGCAAATCGCTTGTTGGCATTTTCACTTTTGCACAACTCGCGTCGGCTGACGTCCAAAGTACTCCGAGCATAACGCTCATCGATATCGTTGTTACTTTGCAAAACCGCTGCCGCATAGCCAGCTTTTGCCGCTTGCAACTCTGTTTGTGCTTGGCGCGAATCTAATCGCACAAGCTCTTGTCCCGCTGCGATCATGTCCCCTTCGCGAACCGCCACAGTTGAAATCACCCCATCAATCGGGCTGGCAATGGTGGCGTTTTGCGACAGTGTTATCTGCGATTCCGCGATCGTAAGCAGAACATTGTCGTCCTGCGCGAATGCAGCTGCGGTCGGAATCAGTACGATACCAGCGAGAAAGAATTTTAGGCTGTTCATTTGTGAACCCTCAAAGCATCAAATCGGTTTTCATTGACGCTAGTCAAAGAACCAAACAAGTGAAGTATTGGCTGATCAAACAGCTTGGTTGACTTAGCTACAGCTGCTTCACAATCGGATTGTATCGATTATCTATTTTGCAAGCGACAAGCCAGCACCCTATTTGGAGTCGGAACCAAACGCGTCAGTTTTGGAGTTACGCTCCTCCGAGGTAGGCCGGACCGAGCAAACGCTGCAATTGCCGGAACTTCGGACGCAACAGAAATGTCGTTGATAGCGTAATCTTCTGCGAAACAATGGAGGCGTTTGCGCTGTTCCGGCACGCGTCCTTGGTCCGGCCTACCCCAAGAGCAAAACTCCAAAACGCGTTAACGCAGGATTCGCGTTGTCCCTGGCTAACGCGTTTTGGAGTTGCGTTTTTTCCTTCACCCTCCCGCTTGCGGGAGGGTCGGACGCG
>CAYNNP010000239.1:0-4995 GCA_964398215.1 uncultured Pirellulaceae bacterium
ACTTTCGGCGCACCACGATAACATTCCTGTGGTTTAACCAATGAAAATTGTGTCGACCTCCGGCCTAAAAACTCACAGACCCTTTGGCCTTTCATCAAGGTCAACTACCGTCTGCAGCACTAGGCAGACAACAGTCGGTTGATGCGAAATAGGTTGCGTACGAAACCGTCATTTTTTTCCTGAGCTATGGACGCGGCTAGTTCGCCTAGTGTGCTTGTGAATTTAAAGCCGTGACCCGAGAGTCCTGCGACGATGACGATCCGTGAATTGTCAGGGTGCGTGTCGATCAAAAAATGTTCGTCTGCTGTGACAGTGTAGAAGCACTTGGATTGTTTGCTGGGCGCAGGTTCCAGGTGACTCAGGTGGGCTGCATTGAACTCGCACACCAATCGCAGGTCTTCTGGATCAGCCACCTGCTCTGTCGTCGTGGGATGATTGATCGGTTGTCCGCCGCTGTGCCGGGCAACTTTGACACCGGCCGCGTCGAGTTTTGGGAAGCCATAAAAATAGCCCTCGGGTGTTTCGTAGAAAAAGCAAGGAAACCCCTCGTCGATACTGTACCGCCGATCTGAAGTTGGAAACCAATACTGATACTTTCGCAGTAGCTTGAATTGGATCCCAAGTTCGGAGAGCAGCTGGTTGGACCATGCGCCTGCGGCAATGACCAACCGATCTGTACGGATAGTTTGATCGTCGGTTTGGATTTCAATGCTGTTGCCTACCGACTTCCAAGTGTTGACCGTCTTGCAGTGTTGCAATTCTGCACCGTGCTTTGCTGCAAGTTCCAAGTGTGTTCGCACGCATTCTTCTACCAACAGAAATCCGGCATTCGTTTCAATCACAGCACGCCAATCGACATCGCCATGCATGACGGGAAAACGCTTTGAGGCTTCGGGCATTGCAATTTCTTCAACCGCCAATCCGTGCTCGGCTGCACTTCGAAGCACGCCTGGTACGACCACTCCATTGGCGGGGCCGATTTGCACAATCGATGTGCGATGAAACAGCTTTCGACCAGATTCTTGTTCCAGTTCATCCCACAAATCGTAGGCGCGGCGCAGCATTGGGACGTACGCTGGGTCCTCAAAATAGGCCTGGCGAATTGCTCGAGATTGCCCATGGGAACTGCCGAACGGGTGGACCGGCGGATTTCGGTCAATCCCAAGAGTCCGCAGCCCGCTTTTGGCCAGATGATACGCTGCGGAGCTTCCCACGCCGCCCAATCCCAGTACAACAACGTCCCAGTTGCTCACGCTATCACTCCTGTGGGTGGTAGAATCAAATTTGCATATCAAAAACGCGTAGCGTCCGCACTTAGCGTACAATGTGCACTCGCTGTCTGTCATTGTTTGGGCAGTGCAATTCCCTTTCACGCAACAATCAGAATAGATCTATGAAAACTATCGTCTCTACTTTCGCTTTCTTGCTGCTGACAGGCAGCCTGGCAAGTTCGGCATTCGCACAGGGTGCCGCCCTTTCGGGGATTCAGGGTACTGCCGAAAAAATGGCCGACAAAGTACAGAACAAGATCATGGCGGGGCCTGTCGACAAACAAGAACGCGTGGCACCTGGAAAGATCGACAAGGATGCATCAAAGGAGTTTAAGAAGACCAACTCAGGCTTGAAGTACCGCATTCTACGCAAGAGCAAGAAAACGAAGCCCAAAGCAAGCGACACCGTTGTTGCCCATTACAAAGGATGGCTTGATAGTAAGAAGATTTTCGATAGCAGCTATCGCCGTGGCGAACCAATTCCGTTTCCGCTGAAGGGCGTGATTGCTGGTTGGACTGAGGGTTTGCAGTTGATTGGTGAAGGCGGAATGATCGAGCTGGATATTCCTCACGAACTTGCCTATGGCGTACGCGGACGCCCCGGCATTCCACCCCGTGCGCGACTTCACTTCATTGTTGAACTCGTATCGATCAAATAGTTGATCGCTGCACCAAAGTTGAAGCAGAAAACGACACACTCTGATTCCTAGCCAAGTGGCCAACGAATCGGATTGTGTCGTTTGTCATTGAATCGCGAGTTTGCTGCACACAAGATCTTGTTGAAGTGATCTTGTTGGCACGTTAGATGGCTAGGCAGCGATTTTCGCGTTGGCAGCATAGTAGTTGCTGATCGTATCGACGACTTGCTGTTGCTGAGACTCTGTGATCGACGGAAAGATTGGTAGATTCAAAATCTCTTGGCTTGCTCGCACCGTTTCGACCAGTGATGCCGAATCACTGTTCAAGTGCCGATAGCATTCTTGTTGATGGACTGGCACAGGGTAATAGATTTCGCTTGCGACAGACCGTTCGGACATGAAAGTGCGGACGTTGTCGCGGCGTCCGTTGCCAACACGAATTGAAAACTGGTTCCAGACATGGAAGGCAGCGGGATCTTCGACTGGTAGTGTTACTTGATCTTCGCCGACCAAATTTGCGTCCGTAAACATTCGCTTGTATCGGGCTGCGGCTACTTGCCGATCGGTAACCGTTTGTGGCAAGTGGGCCATTTTCACGCGGAGTATGGCTGCTTGGAAACTATCCAGTCGACTGTTGATTCCAACGACTTGATGGTAGTAGCGGGGACGCATGCCATGGCCAGCAAACAATCGCAAGCGATCGGCCGTTGCGGCATCGTTGGTCGTTAGCATCCCGCCATCGCCCATTCCGCCAAGATTTTTGGTCGGATAAAAACTAAAGCAACCCATCAGTCCCCAACTGCCTGCTGGTCGAGAATTGTATGCCGCGCCGATGGCTTGAGCGGCGTCCTCGATGACAGGGATATCATGTTGTGCAGCAATTTGGCAAATGCGATCAATCTGGCAGCACTGGCCAAACAAATGCACGGGAATGATTGCTTTGGTGTTCGGTGTGACCGCCGCTTCAACACAAGCCGGGTCAACGTTGTACGTATCGGGGCAGATGTCCACAAACACAGGAGTCGCACCCAGCCGCGTAACGCAACTGACAGAGGCAAAGAACGTGAAGCTCGGCACGATGACTTCGTCGCCAGGGCCAACGCCCAAAACCATCAAGGAAAGCAGCAGTGCATCGCTACCAGACGCACATCCAATTGCACTTTCGGCTTGGCTATACGCGGCCACTTCACGCTCGAGATCAATCACGTCAGGGCCAAACAGAAACCGTCCGCTATCGATCACAGCGGTCACGGCTTCGATGAATTCTTCGCGATAGGGTCGATTGTCTTGATTAATGTCCAGTAACGGTACGGGATTGCCGTCTGCCATCTGTATTCAACCTTCCATGGTCGGATTCGGGGTCTCTGCAAGCGCAGGGTTGTTATTATTTAACATTGAAGTACCCGTAGGCTTGGTTAGCGGTCAATAGCGAAAGAGAAATCTGTCGTCACAAGCGGCCCGCCGCAACACTTTGTCGCACGCGCGTTGTCCCGGCGTTTAGCGTGTCACGGCGATCTCAGTTGTTGCTCTGACGGGAGGCTAGGCGGTCTGGATTTCTGGGCAAAAAGCCTTGGATCGCGTGTGGCGAATTTGGATTTGTGGGGCCAGTTTCACAGCATGTTTCACAATTCTTTTACAAATTCGATCTGATCCCTAATAATTTGCCGCCTTGGCTCGTTAGCCAACTGAACGCTTCCCTGGGAATCAAAAACCAATGTCAGAACCCGCCAATTCAGCTTGGCCGGCCGATGTAATCACGGAGCTCGTAGAACGGTACGAGCGTCCGCTGCTGGCGTATGCCGGAAAGATGCTGGGGGGTGACTGGCAAGCCGCCCAGGATGCTGTGCAAGAAACTTTCCTACGGTTGTGTCGCGAAGATCGTCAAAAAATTGAATCGCGAATCGCGCCGTGGCTTTTTTCAGTTTGTCGAACCCGAGTAATCGACATGCAACGAACCAAACATTCCACGCCTGTCGACACTTCCGAAGTCGTCCTCAGCGATCCGACCCCAGACGCAGCAGATGTGATCATCAATGCAGAAGAGGAATCGATCGTTGCGAGAATGGTGAATCGGTTGTCACCACGACAACAAGAAGTCTTGCGATTACGAATGCAAGCAGATTTGAGTTATCGCGAAATTGCAGACGTCACTGGTTTGAGCGTCAGCAATGTTGGATTTCACCTTCATCAAGCCGTCAGGAACTTGCGCGATTCGCTCGCCGTGAGTTGAAACACCTGCCCCACCAATACACGGATCGGATTCGGTCCAAATTATTTTCTTTCGAGAATCATTGAAATGTCAAATTCGACTTGGGACGATCCGCGCATCACGGCTTACGTGTTGGGTGGATTGTCAGACGAGGACCGAGCCGCTTTCGAGGAAGAGCTGCAAAGCAATTCTGAGTTGGCAGCTGCTGTCACCGATGCCCGGTCTGTTACAGATCAACTTCGGGGTTTCTATGACTCGGAAAGCCCACCGTCTCTTTCAAGTGAACATCGCCAAGCCATCATTGCTGGTGACGAGACGAACGTTGCGCCGCGACCAGCCTCTCCCTACACTTCTGATACCGGTTCGCGCAAGCCAATGTTTGCTTTGTTCGCTGCCGCTGCTGTGTTGTTATTGTTGGTTGGGATTTCGCCTTGGCTATTGAATCTGAAAAACGTTGCGATGCAGGGGCCAACAGATTCAGCCAACCCTCCGATGCCTAATGTCAGTGCTTCGCCTAAGAATTCTTCTCCTTCTAGGAACGAGCCAGCGCCTTCTAGGAACGAGCCAGCACCTGCCGGTAGCGCTGCGACTGAGGGTGATTCACTCGACCTGAGCGCTATGCCCTCGCAGCCGTTTTCAGATCCTGAGCCGAACGCAATGCCCCGACATAAACCGACACCTAAAGTTGCAAAAAGTTTTGCAGCAGACGAAAGCCAGGACGACATGATTCCTGGTGGCAAGAATGGCTTGGTGGAACGAGCATCCCGGGGAAATATGGACCAAGCCAAAAACAAAGGTTTATCGTTGCCCGCAGCGCCAAATCCAGTCCCGCCTGGTCGGATAGCAGCCCCTGGTCGGATAGCAGCCCCTAGTCGGA
>CAYNNP010000239.1:5095-10022 GCA_964398215.1 uncultured Pirellulaceae bacterium
GTCGGATAGCAGCCCCTGGTCGGATAGCAGCCCCTAGTCGGAAAACAGCCCCTTCTAGCCAAAGGCGAGGAGGACGTGGTGGAGAAGACATTGAAAGAGGTAAAAGAGATATCGGAGGAGGTGGCGGTTTTGGGGGAGGAGGAAGAGGTGGTGGTGGTGGTGCGGCGCCCATGCCCAAAGCCTTACCGGGACCAGTGAAACCACAACCTCAAAAAAAGAGTGTGGCGAATAAGGCAGTAGCCGGGAAGGATGCTGCGGACAAGAAGAAGGATGGATTTACCCTACAGGACAGAGGGGTGATGAGGCAGCAATCGGAGGCTACCGTGGAAAGCAAGCTCAGCGTAAATCTGTCCAAGAGCAGTGCACAACAATTTGGGCAAGAAGGCGCTGGTGTGCCTGGTGGCCAGTTTGACAGAATTACTGACAATCCTTTCATTCGTGTTTCCGAGCAGTCCGTCAGTACTTTTAGTGTCGATGTCGACACGGCCAGTTACAGCAAGACGCGCAACTACTTGTTGCGGGCTGGGCAATTGCCGCCTCCGGATGCTGTGCGAATCGAAGAGTTGGTCAACTATTTTGACTACAGCTACAAGGCTCCCGAAAAGGCGGATGCTGATCCATTCACTACGGACGTTGTACTGACAACGTGCCCTTGGAACAAACAACATCGACTGGCCCGGATCGCATTGAAAGGCAAGACGATGAAAAAATCCAAGCGACCACCGTCCAACTTGGTATTCCTGCTGGATACCAGCGGATCAATGAATCGGCCCAACAAGCTGCCGTTGGTAATTGAAGGCATGAAAATGCTGGTCGACCAACTCCGTGGCGATGACAAAGTAGCCATTGCTGTCTATGCGGGTTCGGCTGGTCTGATTCTGGACAGCACGTCGGCAAAAAAGAAGAAAGACATCAATCGCGCACTGACACAACTGTCTGCCAACGGCAGCACCAATGGCGGCGAAGGAATCATGCTGGCGTATCAAACCGCGCGTGATAATTTCATTGTGGATGGCGTGAATCGAGTGATCCTGTGTACCGACGGGGAATTCAATGTCGGACTGACTGGCAACGATTCTCTCGTGCGGTTGGCGGAAAAAGAATCCAAGGGTGGGATCTTTCTGTCGGTGCTTGGTTTCGGAATGGACAACCACAACGATTCCATGCTGGAACAAATCAGCGGGAAAGGCAACGGCAACTATGCCTTCATTGATTCACAAAGCGAAGCTAAGAAGGTGCTGGTTGATCAGACCGCTGGTACGCTGGTGACGATAGCGAAAGATGTCAAGCTGCAATTGGAATTCAATCCGAACAAAGTCTCTCAGTACCGTTTGCTGGGCTACGAGAACCGAATCTTGGCGACGCAGGATTTCAAAGATGACAAGAAAGACGCTGGCGAGATTGGCGCTGGGCATGCGGTCACTGCGCTGTATGAGATCGTGCCTGCTGGCGAAGAAGCGGATGCCAGCCCACCTGCAGCGGATGCACTTCGCTACCTAGAAAAGGTGCCCACTGAGGCAGCCAAGGGCGATGAACTGCTGACTTTGAAGTTGCGCTACAAACAGCCCAGTGGTACCGTGAGTAAAGAAATTGTACGGCGAATCACGGACGAAACGGTTGATTTTGCAAAAGCCAATGTCGATGTTCGCTTCGCCGCCGCTGTTGCCGGTTTCGGCATGCAGCTTCGCAAAAGTCCTTACATTGGGTCATGGACGATGGCGAACGTTCTCCGTACCGCCGAAGACGCCAAGGGCAAGGACAAGTACGAACTGAGGGCTGAATTTGTCCGCATGGTCCGTAAAGCCAGTGAGATTATCACCGGCGAGTAAAACAACGTGCACCGATTTATTCCGTCGATCAGCAGGTCGGGAATGTTTGGTCCCAGCGAGTCTGATGTGAATCGGACTACGCGGGAAAATCGATGTAATTCGCAGGCACATGGTCGACTAACCAAACATCATTTGGCGACACAAAAAACTCGTGTCCGTCTCGATGCATCTCTTCGCTCCGAACACGCAAAAGCACGGGTGCACCACGGCGCGATGCGACCGTCGTCGCAACTTCATCGCTGGCATGCAAATGAACATGATGACGATTCATCTTTTTTAGCCCGCCAGCACGAATCGCAGCCACGAACTTCGCCGGCGTGCCATGCAGCAAGAATTTCGGAGGCGTGGATGGCTCGTATTCCAATTCGACTTCGACGCTGTGACCTTGGTTTGCCCTGATTTGATTCCCATCAGGACTGAAGGCAAAACGCTGTTTGTCATTGTTGCGAACAACCTGTTCCAATGCATCGCGTGAAATAGGTTTGCCATGTTTGCCAAGTGCAGTCAGTAGCGTTTCAACATCAACCCACCCGGCTTCGTCCAGTTCGATGCCGATCGTTTGTGGTTGGTGTCGCAGCACAAGGCTAAGAAATTTACTTGTTCGTTTTTCTGTTTTTGGATTCATACCTTTTCTTTCCATCTCATTCATCTTCTTTTCTGGTGCCGACACACTATCCGAGAATATGGTTCACGCTCAGACGGACAGTTGATTGAACATCAGTTGCATCGAAGTCAGGCATAGCCAGTCTTTTGCCAACCGCAGGCCATTGCGGCATCGCTGGTCTTCGCAGCCTCGTCCGCTGCGGTATATTCTCATTCGCCAATCACCTCAATTGCCGAAAGCTCGCATATCCAACATACTCTTGTCACTCTTCTTGGGTTTGTCGATGTGTTGACAATGATGGTCAATGGGAAGGGTGAAGTGGAGACCGCTTAACATTCAGGAATCGGAAATGCCTTCTATTTTTTCCAAGATCATTGCCCGTGAGATCCCTGCGGACATCGTTTACGAAGACGAATTATGCCTCGCATTCCGAGACATCAATCCACAAGCTCCGACACACATTTTGGTTATCCCCAAAAAAGAGATCGTGTCACTGTCGGACCTGAGCGACGAAGACGAAACGGTCATGGGGCGATGCATGATCGTCGTCCAGAAAGTTGCCGCACAAGAAGGACTTGATGGCGGTTTTCGATTGATCTGCAATAGTGGCGACGATGGCGGCCAGGAAGTTCCACATATTCACTTTCATGTTCTTGGCGGTAGGAAGCTCACTTGGCCACCCGGTTGAGCGAAAACTGAAACAATGAGCCAACCGTTTGAATACCTTCAGGATCGACTGCATCAATTCGCCAGTATTGATCGGCTCCGCATGCTTCGGCCAGTCCAAGTTGACGGCACAAAAATTCGGCTTGCCGATGGACGTGAGTTGATCAATTTTGGCAGTAATGATTACTTAGGAATCGCTGCTCAGCAGACCGTGTCATCGGTCGCCACCGGCAGCGGTGCAAGTTCATTGGTGTGTGGTTGGACCAACCAGCATGAAACGCTTGCAAACCGGATTGCTGAATTCGAGACCACTGAATCTGCCGTCATCTTTCCGAGTGGCTTTGCGGCCTGCAGTGGCACCATCGCGACGCTTGCCGAACCAGATGATTTGATTCTGAGTGACGAACTCAACCATGCGTCCATCATTGATGGCTGTCGGCTTTCTCGCTCGGACCGCCAAGTCTACAAGCATCGTGATATGAACGTTGTTCGATCAACTTTGGCCGATTGCCGATCAAAGTACAAGCATGTTTGGATTGTTACGGACAGTGTTTTTAGCATGGATGGTCACATCGCGCCGCTGAACGAACTGGCAGAAATCGCTGCTGAGTATGGCGCTACCGTGATCGTTGACGAAGCTCATGCCACGGGTGTCTTGGGCGAAAGCGGAACCGGGCTGTGCGAAGCCATGGGTGCCAAGAATCAGATTCCCATCCGAATTGGTACGCTCAGCAAAGCGATCGGATCTCAGGGTGGTTTCGTGGCTGGACCCAAGGTCGTCATCGACTACCTCGTCAATCAATGCCGCTCTCTGATTTTCAGTACTGCACTGAGTCCGGCAGCAGTCCAGGCGTCACTGAATTCTCTGCAGGTAATTTCCAACGAACCAGCGCGGCGCAAACACGTTCAGGAAATGGCTCGTTTGGTTCGCAGCGAACTGGGCCTTGGCTCAATCAGCGAGATCGAAGCAGCTGTGCCGATCGTTTCGATTCCGATCGGTTCCGATTCCAGGGCCGTCGCAAAATCGACAGAACTGACGGAGAGAGGTTTTTATGTGCCAGCGATCCGGCCACCAACGGTGCCAGAGGGCACCGCACGGTTACGAGTGTCGTTGTCGGCAGCGCACACGGAACAGGAAGTCCGAGCTTTGGTCCGCCTGCTGGTTGACCATTGAACGACTTAGCCAGCCGTCTTGTAGATCTCTGGATTCAGCGACGGGTCGTTATACATCTTCATTTGACGATAAGTCCGATGTTGCTTTCGACCTGATGAAATGTCGTCAATCAACTGCTGCAGTGAACGTGACAAATCAGCGTGTTGTTGTTCACAAAGATCGATTCGCTGCTGAACTTTTGCTTGATGGTCTGCGCCAGCATCGCTACGTTCAAGTTGTTCGCGATAGTGATACAGACGCAGCGACATGATCGACAATCGGTCGATAGCACTGCCAGCTGTTTCGGTGTTGATTGGAGCGTCTGGAGAGACCTGGACGCCGGCGAGTTGTTCCGTGATCGCGTCGTCGACTTTCTCGATCATGTCATTTCGAGCTTGATTCAGCTTGTCGATTGATCGTTTGACATTGGCGATTTGCTGGTCGGTAACAGTGGGGCTGCGTGCAATGTCTTCTTCGTGCCACAGTCGATAGTTAAATTCATGTTGTCGGCAAACAAGTTCCATGAACCCATCAAATGGATTGCTGATCGGGTCGATATGCCACAAGGCAACCGTGTCGATTTGAATCTTGGTAATTTCACTGACGCGAGGGATGCTGGCAGCACTCATAAATCAGTTTCCGAGTTGGTGCAAAAAAATAGCCCGAGTTGATTAC
>CAYNNP010000240.1:0-9999 GCA_964398215.1 uncultured Pirellulaceae bacterium
TCAACCTTGGCTCGGTCCCTCGCTCACGCGTCGGGTTACCAAAAACCAATGCCTGACGAAAAAAACGCATTCAGTGTAGGCCGGACCAAGGACGCGATACGTGCCGGAACAGCGCAAACGCCTCCATTGTGTCGCGGAGATTACGCTATCAACGACGTTTCTACTTGCGTCCGAAGTTCCGGCAATTGCATCGTTTGCTCGGTCCGGCCTACCCCAAAAGCCCAACTCCAAAACGCGTGAGCGAGGGACAATCAACCTTGGCTCGGTCCCTCGCTCACGCGTCGGGTTACCAAAAACCAATGCCTGCGACCGCGGTCTAGCACTCGAAATCGTTTGGAATCATGCCTTTCTTGATGACCACAGGGATTCCATCGCGAATCTGCAACGCATCATCTTCGTCGCCTGCGGTTTTTACGCCGTCCGAATTCGTGATCTTGACGTTTTCGCCAATCCGGCAATTTTTGTCCAAGATGGCACCCTGAATCAAACTGCCTTGGCCAATCCCAATCGGCAATCCATCCGCAACCTCTTCAGGTCTCTCCATATAGTCCGCCCCCATGACCACGCTATCTTTGATCGTAACGTTGTCACCGATCACGGTTCTTAATCCGATCACGCTATTTTCAATCGTCACGTTGTTTCCAATCCGACATCCATCCGCAATCAGGCTGCCCTCGATCTTGGTTGTGCCCATCAACGTTGGCGGCAAAAACCGGGGACGGCTATAAATCTTTGCATCGGGATTATGAATCTCAAACGATGGATTCGTTTTAGCCAACTGCAAATTCGCTTCGTAAAACGCTCGGATCGTTCCGATGTCTTCCCAGTAACCGTCAAACAAATGGACCTGGACTTTATGGCTCTCGATGGCATGCGGAAAAATGCCTTTGCCAAAATCCTCTTCATCCGAATTCTCAAGCAAGTCGACCAAGAACTTGCGATTGAAAATGTACAGTCCCATGCTGGCCAAGCAATCGCGGCCGTTACTCTTAACACCGCGTGCGTCGATCCAAGCGGGATCCATCCGAACGGTCGCAAGCTCTTCTTCCGTCTGTGGCTTTTCAACGAACCCGCGGACCTGTCCCGATTCATCGACTTGCATGATCCCCAATGCCGAAGCAGCATCACGGTCGACTGGAATTCCTGCGATCGTAGCATCAGCCCCCGACTCGACATGCGTTTGCATCATGTCCGCAAAATCCATGCGATAGAGTTGGTCGCCCGATAGAATCAAAACATGTTCGACCCAGCGCTGCTGCATGTATCGCAAGTTTTTGCGTACAGCATCGGCAGTCCCCTGGTACCAATCGGTTCCTTTGGCAACGGTCTGCTGTGCCGCCAGAACCTCGACAAATCCATTGCTGAAGTGGTCAAAGAAATAGGTTTGTCGCAAATGCCGGTGCAAACTGACGGACAAAAACTGCGTCAGAACGTAGACGCCATTGATCCCGCTATTGATGCAATTGCTGATCGGAATGTCGATCAATCTGTATTTTGCCGCCAGCGGTACCGCTGGTTTGGCGCGGATTTGAGTCAGTGGCTGGAGACGGGTCCCACGCCCACCACCAAGGATCAATGCAATCGTCTTTGAGACGTCCCGCGACATAAAATGAGCCAAGAAAAGAGAAACGGTTCAATCAAAACGCTAGCCTTGGTTGTAGCCGATTGGTTCCGGCTGAACGAGCGGCCGCACGTTGATTTACCAATATTTCTCAAAACGAATACTGCCCGCTCCCGAATGATCGGATTCGTCCTGAAAGCCTGCGTCACGCAACAAGGGCAACATCCCTGGCGTCGAAGGCGGATCGCTTCCGGGTGCCACGTATCCAATCATGGCAGGATTGCCGCACAGGAACACATGTGTATTGGACGGGGCAAGTGGATCTCCGGCGGCCTCAGCTAACTTGCCAGACGTGAACAGTTCTTGCAAATACTGCTTGCCCACAAAATTCGGATGCTCAGGATCCAAGTTCTCAGGATCGCGTGTTGAATACGGCAAGTACTTGTAGTTGGGAAACTTGTCCATCAACCGCTGATGAATTTCGATGTACGCAAGGTCTGAGCGATGACGAACACTTGTTGCATTAACAATCACACCGCGGTGTCCATCGGCCAAAAGTTTCGCCGCCATCGCATTGTGCGGCGCTTCGCCGGTACCAGTGCCAAGCATCAAGATCGATTCGTCAGGTTTGACATCACCCAACACGTATTTGCCAGTGACTTTCTTGCCGACCATGATTCGGTCGCCTTCGCCCAAATTGAATAGCCGTGGTGTCAGCACCGGCGGTTTCTTGTCGGCAGAATCGGCTTCGCGAACCAGAGTGATGTAAAACTCCATGTAGTCGATCGAATCAACCGTTACCGGCGACCCCGATTCGTCCGCCAAAGGACACGATATCGAATAAGCTCGCTGCATTACTTTGCGAATTTTCTTTTCGGGTACGTCCTCCGGCTGCGTTCCCACCAGCCGTGACTCCCAGTTACCAAGCCCCAGTGTGACGTACTGGCCAGGATCAAATGGGGGCACGCCCCCATCTGGTCGGACGTGAAAACGTGCCAAATCTTCGTGGCAATCAATCCGGCGAATGATCGTTGCGTTGTAAAACTTGTCGCGGAGTACAGTCACTTCATCCGATGGCAGCACGCCCGAACCAATTGATTCACTCAACTTATCTTCTCCACACAAGGTCCTGAGGATCGATTTCTGGGGTCCGTCCGATAAATCAGCGCCAACTAGTCGAAATCTCGATTTATCAAACCGCTGTCAGACAATATACTGAAATCGATGCATCCGACGTCTCGGTACACGATGTTTTGCTGATCGAATCTTACATTCGTTGTTCGGTTTCGCAGGTGTGGCGGAATACGACGACTTGGTCCACAAATCAAAAGAATAGAAATGAAAGTCAAATCAATGCGAATCGCTGTCTTCGGATTCATTTCCGCGTTCATTTTTACCACCATTGGGACCGTAAATGCCGAAAGCTGGACAGGGCTCAATGGGACAACCATCGAAGCCAAGATGGTCGGCCTGTGGGGTGGAAGCGTCCTGCTTGAACTTGATGGCGGCCGCCGCGTGATGGTCAACCTGGATAACCTTGAAGCGTCCAGTCGCATTCAAGCGAAAGCAATTTTTGAAAAACGAAAAGAATTCCGGTCGATGATCATCAAGGAATACAAGGTTCGGGCGAACGCGCTGACCGCCGCAGCACCCTCCCCAATCCCAAGGCCGGTGGCTCCGACCGCGTACGAACGCCCCGCGGCTGGACAACCCGTGGTTGCTCAAATGGGACAATGGACCACGCAAATCGAAAACGGTCACTTGATCGTTGTGTTTGATTGTTTGCCACCAAGCTATCGCGCTGACTTGACCCGTCTGGCCAAACTCGCATCAACAAAACTGAATCCTTTTGGTGTGACATCGATGGTCAAGACAGGCTATTCGATCGGGGACATGGTCGTGTCCCATCAAAACTGGATCGAGTCGTATCCTCGCATCGCTCAGCTTGAACCAACGCAACAAGACGACGTGATGAAGATTTTGCTGACCGCTGGTGGGCTTCTTCGTGATGGCCTGAATCCTGAACTGATGGACGTTGCCAAGCTTCAGTCGATGCCGCTGCGAAAATTCCTTGAAGAGTTTGATGCCGCGACTTCGCCCCACTTGGCACAAGTATTCGCAAACGATTATCTCGCTCTGCCTTCGTACACATTGAAGTCAGAAGAAAACGGGGTCGCGAACGTTGAAATCAGAATCGAAGACAGCGTACGAACAGTCGACTTTGTTCAGGTAGAAAATTACTGGGTACCCCTACCAATAAAAACCGCTTGGGCTGAAACGATCGCAAACGCAGAAGAGTTCTTGACGAACGCTCCCGACGGATCCATCGGCTCCGACCCGGCCATGGCAATGATGCCAGGGCTGGTAGCTACCTACATGGCACCGTTCAGCGGTGCATCCAAGGCCGAAGATTTTCATGCCGCACTGGAACAAAAAATCCAGCCGCTACTCGCGCAAGTCCCAAGCATGTTGATGATGGCAGGAGTAAAAAGCATTTCTGGCGGTGGTGATCCTTTCGGACGCGGCGGTGATTCTTTCGGACGCGGTGGTGGCCAGCGCGGTGCCGGACAATTCGGCAATGAGTCGGAGTTTGGCGACGAGTCCGATAGAGGAGATTTCGAGATGGAAGAAGACGGCCGAGAACGTGAAATGGAAGAAAATGGCCGCGGCGGAGGTCGAGGACGTGAAGAGTTCGGGCCAGCCGGTGGTGGTGGCGACGGTCGAGGCGGCGGCGGCCGCGGAGGGCGCGAAGAAATCGGCCCACCCGGTGGTGGCGGTCGAGGCGGCGGTGGAGGCCGAGGAGGGCGCGAAGAAATTGGCCCAGCCGGTGGTCGTTAAGCCCACGGATACTCTAGCGCAAACACGCGTCGCAATCGTTGGCGGTGGCCTGTCTGGTTTGGCGACTGCCATTCAGCTCCATTTGCTTCAGCCAAACGCGAACATTCTTCTTTATGAGGCATCGTCACGATTGGGCGGTGTCATCCAAACCGAGTTGGTCGATGATTTTGTGATCGACCATGGTGCGGATATGTTTGCTGCTCAACCGGTCGATGCTCTTAGTCTCTGCCAGAAACTTGGGATCGACGACCAGCTCATTCTGCCAGAGCTAGAAGGTCGTGGGGCGATGATCGTTCGCAATGGGCGGTTGCTGCCAATCCCCGACGGTTTTGTCTTGATGCGAGCCACCAAGACGTGGCCAATGATGACAACCCCATTGCTGTCGATCGCCGGAAAACTAAGTTTGCTGTCGGAGCGATTCAGAAAACCAATCGACCTTTCCCAAGACCTAAGTGTTGGCGAGTTCGTGCGTCAACGAATGGGCGCGGAAGTACTGGATCGGATCGTCAGCCCGCTGGTCGGCGGAATCTATACAGCCGACATCGAAAAGCTCAGCATGCTGGCAACCATGAAACCGATTTCGGAAATGGCCAAGAAATACGGTTCGCTCGGCAAGGCGACTGCCGCCCGGCGCCGAAACGGTGAAGACACCGCAGAACGACTCAGCAGCGGCGCTCGGTACAATCAGTTTCGATCTTTTCCAAAGGGCATGCGTCAATTGATCGATCATCTATCCAGCAAATTACCGGAAGGCACGATTGCGACCAACAGCCCCGTCAGCGCAATTCGCCCCGAAAACAAACGCTGGATCGTGTCGCACTCGGACAAACAAGAAGACAGCTTTGACAACGTTGTGATCACCAGCCCAGCCAAGGTAACGGCACGATTGCTGACAGGCGTTTCGCCAGAAGCTTCCGCAGCGCTGGGCGCAATCGAATCTTCGTCAGCAGCAATCGTTGTCTTGGCGGTCAAGAAAACGGATATCGCCAAACCAGTCAAAGCCTTCGGCGCCGTCGTCCCAATCATCGAAGGCCACAAAATATTGGCGATCAGTTTCGCTAGCCACAAGTTTGCCAATCGGGCTCCCAGCGATCACACTCTCATCCGCGTGTTTCTGGGAGGATCATTGCAACCGGAGCTGCTAGAGCATGACGACAATGAATTGGTATCGATTGTTCGCAAAGAGCTAGGCGATTTGATTGGACTGACAGGCACACCGACACTTTCGCGAGTGTTTCGCTGGAACGAATCGATGCCCCAGTATCATGTTGGCCATCTCCAGCGTGTCGAAACGATCGAAAGTTCTATCGCCGCCAAAACCGGGCTGCACATCGTTTCCAACGCACTGGGCGGCGTCGGGATCGCGCCCATCATCCGCGCGGCCGGCAAGGTTGCCGAAAAAATCGCCAACTCGCAACAGCCATAAACGCGATCAAGCGACCAGCCTGATCTTGATTCGCCTCACGCTTTTTCTAGCTTTCGGGCCGCAAGTGCGGAAACAGGATGATATCGCGGATCGATTTTTGATTCGTCAACAACATGACCAATCGGTCGATCCCAATCCCAAGTCCACCGGCTGGCGGCATCGCGTATCGCAAAGCGCGGACAAAATCGTGATCCATCTTGGCCATCGAATCCTCTTCATCCTGACCTTCAAGCTGAGTCTTGAACAACTCTTCTTGCAGATCTGGATCGTTCAATTCCGTATACGCATTGGCAAGTTCCATCCCCAAGATAAACAACTCAAAACGCTCCGCGATCTCTGGATTGTCACGTTTGCGTTTTGTCAAAGGACAAATGCTAGCCGGATAATCGATCACGAAAATTGGCCCACGCAAAGTATCCTCGACCTTCTCTTCAAAGATCTCGTTGCGGACAACATCCAAGTGCTTGCCCTCGGTATCCAGCTTTAGTTTGCCCGCAAGATCTAGAACCGCAGCCTCATCGGCAGAGTCGATTCCGGTCGCATCCTGAAAGAGCTTGGCGTAAGTCTCGCGTTTGAACGGAGGCGTAAAGTCGATTTCTTGGCCATCGAATTCTCGTTTGTACCCACCGCCGATCGCATCGATCGCGTTGCATACAATCTGCTCGGTCAAATCCATCATCGACCGGTAGTCACCATAGGCTTGGTAGCACTCCATCATCGTGAATTCAGGATTGTGTCGCGGCGAAACACCCTCGTTGCGATAAACGCGGCCGAGTTCGTAAACGCGTTCCATGCCACCGACCATCAATCGCTTGAGATGCAATTCCAGCGCGATCCGCATCGTTAGCGGCATGTCCAGTGCATTGTGATGCGTGTTGAAAGGCCTTGCTGCTGCACCACCGGCGACAGTGTGAAGCGTTGGGCCTTCGACTTCGCAAAAACCGTCGTCGTCCAGCGTCTGCCGAACGGACTTGACGATTTTTGTTCGATCCATGAACGTCTCGATCACCCCATCATTGAACGCCATGTCCGCGTAACGCATCCGTTGACGAAGCTCTGGGTTGGTAAGGCCTGCATGCTTTTCCGGCGGCACTTCTAGCATCTTGGTGTGAAAGAAAAGCTTTTCAGCGAACACGGTTATTTCACCCGTGTTGGTTCGCCCAAGTCTGCCTTCGGCGCCGACCAGATCACCCATGTCCATCAGTTTTGCCAAAGCAAAATCTGTTTCACCAACCTGTTTCTTGCCAATGAAAATTTGGATGCTGCCGGTCCAATCTCGCAAATTCAAAAAAATCAATTTGCCCGTATCGCGCAGCAGACGCACCCTGCCAGAGACGCGCACGTTTGGTCCAACTTCACCGCCAGGTCCGTTGTCGGATTTCCATTGTCGATAGTTCAAGTCGGCGTCTGTAAAGTCCGGCAAAGGCACTTCGGTGCCGTCTTCTTTGACAAACTTTACTTCCGAAATTCGCTCTCGGCAGTCGCCGTTAAGCGTTCGATCATCAAACCGGCCGCCAAATGGATCCAAGCCCATTTCGACGATCGCTTTCATTTTCTCGCGTCGGTTTACACGTTCGTCTTTGCTGTCTTCGTTTGATTCTGGTTCGGTCGGTTGGTCAGACATGTGATTCTTTAATAGCAAAACGAGTATTTCAATACGCGAATTGTTGTGCGGTATCGCGATTGTGGCAACCAGCAAGACATCTTGCCGCAGGACAACGTCGCATCGTACTAGTAAAAGACAGGAGTTTCCCACGGCCCGTCTTGTTCGCCTACAAATGCAACCTAGTTTTCATCCCAACCACACATCGAACCAGCCCACGGCTGTTGTCGTCGACCCAGACCCCATTTCGCTGCTGGCGATTGCCGGAGCCCTCCATTCGCACGGATACCAGTGCATTTGCGCTCGAACTGCCGCAGCCGCGATCAAAACAACCGAAATGGGCATCCAAGACCTCTATGTATGGGACGTCGCAGCGGATGCTCCTGGCGTTCTGACGGCGTTGGAATCGATACGCCAGCACCCTCAGCACCAGGAAACGCCAGCGATTTTAATCGCAGAAAGCCGCTGGGCGGGACTCGAAAAGAAAACGGAATCGCTGCCCCAAGCGACCCGGTGCCTTTTCAAGCCGATTGATCCCAATGTGCTTTTGGCGGTGGCTGACCAAACACTCTGGATGCCAACCTTGGTCGAATCTCACCGCAGCAAAGGGTCTCGCCCAAGTCGACCGGGTTGGGTAACGTTGTGACGCAAATCTGGCTTGACCGCCAATTTTCGATTCTCTAACTACATGCTATTCAGTTGACCCAAGAACTAATCGGCTTGGGCATTCTGATCACCACCACCTTTGACACGAGGAAACCATGATTCGAGCATTGATTCTAGTAGCCGCCGTTTGTTTCGTGACCGGCGCCGCAAACGCCGGTGATGAAATCGTCAAATACCAACTTGAAAAGTGGGGCCACAAACACATCCACAAAGTTGGTGATGCACAAAAAATTACCAAGACGTTGAAATCACTAGGCTGTGAAGTCAAAGAAGAAAAACACAACGGACACATCGATCTGAAATATCGCTGTCCCAAGTGGCGTCAACTGAGTCTTGAGAGCCACGCGGAAGCTCACAAGTGGGAAAAGTGGCTGAAGGGCTACGGTTTCAAGACCCAGCACCACCACTGATCAATTAGCTAAAAAGTCGATCCCGATTCCCTCTCAGTCCAGCTTGCCTGGGCGCGAGGGGTGGACTGCGCATCTTTGTAATGCAAGTCTCCAGTGCAGAGCGAACGCAAAGGACATGGAATGTCATTGAACAAAATGTGGATCAAGTCCATCGTTCGTTTTCCTGTTGATATTCGACGCGCTCAGCGCATGCTGCGTGATCGGAATCCAGTGGATCCTTCGCCAGGCGGGCGGCCGATCGTATTGGACATTCGCACGCCACAACTCCAGTTCGATTGCGCTCGTCATCTTGTTTGCATCGCCAAGCATGCGCGACTGATTGGTTCGCCGGTTATTTTGCGAACAAGCAAACTTTTGATGGCAGGGATTTCGCGCAAACTATTGGGCAAAGATCTGCTTTCCGATGCCAACGTATCATGGTGTCAGCCCGGTACTGAACTCCCCTCAAACGCTCTGGTGCTGACGGATTCGGAAACGGCAACGGACGATTCAATTCGTTTGATTGTTGGGTGCGACGTCATTCCGGGTACTCCTGTCATGCCGTACCCATTGTTTCCCAGCATGATCCCGGCGGCCGCAGAGATCGACCGTCAATCGCTGCAGCAGAATCCGCGTCACGGAATCTTTTTTGCTGGGAGAATGAAGAAAGCGTACGGTCGGGTGGCGATCGAGCAACAGTTTGGCGTCTTGAATCGGTTGAATTTTCTGCAAACCGTCCAAACTACTTTTGAATCACAAATCTCTGACACACTGAACGAACCCAGCAAGCCAATCTCACTGCTGGACTGCACAAAGACGCCGATCGAATCGTCCAACTGGCTGGCAACATTATCGCAGTTTCGATTCATGCTATGTCCGCCAGGTGCAAGTCAACCGATCTGCCACAACGCAATTGAAGCGATGTGTGTGGGCACGATTCCGATCATCGAATATGACGATCGATTCTGGCCAAATTTAACCGATGGCGTGAACGCAATTTGTTTTCGCGGAAAAGCCGGCTTGATCGATGCGGTGCACCGCGCAATATCGATGACCGATGATCAAGCAGCAACAATGCGCGACAACGTTCTCCAGCACTATCAAGAACATTTGCGTGGAGAAGAATTTTTGCGCAAGCTCCGCGACGACCAATGGACGTATGATCAAAGGATGATCAGCCTACCATTCCACGATCGCAACTTCTTTCGCCAGCCAGCCGAAGCCAACAAAGCGGCCTAGCAGTCTGTTGATATTCGATTGTCGCCTTTCGCACCGCGAAAGTAGCGTCCCCTATCCATCTTTTGCAGAGCATAACTGGATAGCGCCACTTTGTGATCAGCATACCGGGATTCGCCGACTCATCAGCCGCAGAGCGTTAGCTCCCGGTTCGTGCGGCAATAACCGGGTGCTAACGCACGGCAGCTGATAAAAGTGCGCTGTCCAGATAAGGCGTCCCTGTTTGATGCTGATTGCGACAATCAACAGACTGATAGAATCTTACTCCGTATCCAGCAAT
>CAYNNP010000241.1:0-9998 GCA_964398215.1 uncultured Pirellulaceae bacterium
GTTATTGACGGGCTGGTTGTACTCGAAACCGGGGCTATCGCCCGGCGGCTCAAAGGATTCTGAATCATGAGTGCACCTTCGACAGCGCAAATGAGCCGATGGGCGATCTAGCGCCGTCGGCTCAGTAAATCAACAAGCCCTTGACGACTTCCGCTACGACGGACGGGCTTTTGATAATTACGCTTTGCGCTGCTTACTTACGCGCTTGGTTCTTTGCGCAATTGGATCCATTCGCTGTGGAACGTTCCTTCTTTGTCCAGCCGTTGATACGTATGGGCTCCGAAATAGTCCCGCTGAGCTTGCAATAGGTTTGCAGGCAAGCGAGCCATGCGGTAGCCGTCATAGTAATTCAAAGCGGCACCGAATGCTGGAACCGGAATTCCCATGATTGACGCTGCTGCAACCACAGCACGCCAGGATTCTTGGGCGTTTTCGACGGCGTCTTCAAAGAACTTGTTCAGCAACAAGTTCTCCAAATTTGGTTCGGCGTCAAACGCTTCCTTGATCCGATCCAAGAATTTCGCCCGAATGATGCAACCGCCACGCCACAACAACGCGCAATTGCCATAATCCAGCTTCCAGCTGTGCTCTTCGGATGCCGCTTGCAACTGCACGAAACCTTGCGCGTAGCTAACAATCTTGGACGCGTACAATGCTTGACGAACCGCTTCGATAAACTGGCCTCGGTCTCCAACAAGCTCTTTTACGATCGCCATCATCTTTGGATTCGATCCATCCGATGGACCGTTGAGCTTTTCACTCGCTCGCACCCGAGCTTCTTTTTGTGCTGACAAGCCACGTGCAAAGACAGCGGTGGTCACCAACGTGCTGGGCACGCCAAGATCCAGCGCCAACTGGCTCATCCATTTACCAGTCCCTTTTGCGCCTGCAACGTCCAGGATTTTATCGACCAAGAAATCGCTGCCGCCCTGATCATCTTTAACGCTAAAAATGTCTCGAGAGATTTCGATCAGGTAACTTTGCAAGTCACCGTTGTTCCAAGTCTCGAACACTTCGTAGAGTTCATTGTTATCCAGGCCACCCAGTTCGCTAAGCAATTGGTAGGCTTCGCAGATCAACTGCATGTCGCCGTACTCGATGCCGTTGTGAACCATTTTGACGTAGTGCCCAGCACCGCGTTCTCCGACCCATTCGCAGCAAGGAATATCTTCGTTGGGTCCAACCTTCGCAGAAACGGCTTGGAACATTTCTTTGATTTCAGGCCAAGCCGCTTCACTACCACCTGGCATCATGCTTGGGCCAAGCAGCGCGCCTTCTTCACCACCGGAAACGCCACAGCCAACGTATAGCAACCCAGCCTCTTCGACTTGCTTGGTACGTCGCTCGGTATCAGCGTAGTGAGTATTTCCACCGTCGATGATGATGTCCCCTGGTTCACACAGCGGGATCAGCGATTCGATGATCGCATCGACCGCGGGGCCAGCCTTGACCAACAACATCAACTTGCGAGGACGTTTAACCGCTTTGACAAAATCTTCGATTGAATGAGTGCCAACAAAACTCTTGCCTGCCGCACGACCGGCAATCAACTCATCCACTTTGCTTGTTGTTCGATTGTAAACCGCGACTTTGTAGCCACGGCTTTCAACGTTCAAAGCCAAGTTCTCGCCCATCACGGCCAAACCAATCAGACCAAAATCGCAGTCACTCATCTTGTTTTGTTTGTTTTAAAGTTGGGAATCGTCGTTTTAAAGCAGCACAGATTCTAGGGTTTCGTGAACAATCGAACAGGCCAAATTGACTGTTGATGCAGGCGGCGTGGTGCTATGCGGATTATTCAATTCCTGGGCAGGCCGGAGGGAAAATGAAGTCGCCCACGAAAAACGGCTCGGATGGTTGGAGAGTGGGCTAGCAGCGGCAAGGCAGCTGTGCGTGTGCCGCCCCTTTTGCTGCCAACGGATCCAGAGCCTGGATATTCAGTGCTCTCCACTGTATACACTTGGTGGGATGCATTCATGGTCAAGGGAGGGCACGCGGTGCTTAAACAGTTTTTTGTTTTTAGTATTCTCCGCATGATGGTGGTGACAGCGATCGCGGCCATTTGTTTTTGTGCGATTGCATACGAGTCTCCATGGTGGCGGGCAACCCTGACAACAACAGCCATCGGCTTCATCATGAGTGCGTTGATTGGAACAGCGATCTTGCGAGGCACCAAACAAGCTGGCGCGATCGGTTACGCGATCGGCAGCTTTGTCTATTTCGTGTCTCTGTACACTCTGTTCGGTCTCGAAACGCTGCCCATGCTAATCACTCAGAAAGCGTATCCGTTCATCGTGGCAATCACGAACAATCCGCCTAGCGAAGAACATTACTATGCGGTTGCCCTGGTTGTGTGGGCGATCATGTGTGGCTATAGCGGCGCGTTTCTAGCACGTTTCCTCTACTGGCGGACGCAATCGAGTTTGCCACAAGTCGATACAAATCCCAGCGTCGATGCGGCGCAGACCTGATACAATGGTGCAGGTTGAACAACGCTTTCAACACAGAACCCTTTCCCTTTAGCCAAGGCGTGTGCGATGCAAGATTCAAATTCTCTGGATCGGCGAAAGTTTCTTCAATCATCGGCTGCAACTGCTGCCGTCGCCAGCACAGTCGCTTCAGCGTCGACGGCCTTGGCGGACAAGAAACCGTCTGTCTCTCCCGCTGCCGAGACTTTGGTCGGTCGCCTGTATGGCACACTGAGTGACAAACAAAAGAAAGACGTCTGCTTTGATTGGGACCATCAACATAAAAGGCGCGGTTTGCTGCGGACATTCGTTGCTAACAATTGGATGGTCACGAAACGCGAAATCATCAGCGATTTTTATAGCGACGAACAACAGGACTTGATCCAACAAGTCTTTGAATCGATCGTGCACCCATCCTGGCATAAACGCTACTACCAACAGCTAGAAGACGATTGTGGTGGATTCGGCCATGAACAATCGATTGCGATCTTTGGCAAACCCGGTGATGACAAGTTCGAGTTCGTTCTGGCGGGGCGCCACATGACACTGCGTTGTGATGGCAACACTGCGGATCATGTCGCATTTGGTGGCCCCATCTTTTACGGACATGCGCCGCAGTTCAACGAAGACCCCAAACACACTGACAACGTATTCTGGAGTCAAGCTCTTGCCGCCAACGATCTGTACAAGATGCTGGACGGAAAGCAACAAGAACAAGCTCGTGTCGCGAAAACACCTCGCGAACAATCCGTCGCCTTCAAAGGCGAGAAAGGAAAATTCACTGGGCTGGCTGGTTCAGACATGTCATCGGACCAGAAAGAGCACTTGCAGAAAGTGCTGGGATTGATGGTCGAGCAGTACCGCCAAGGTGATCGTGCAGAGGCGATGAAGTGCATCGAGGCGCAGGGTGGACTGGATGCTTGTAACTTATCGTTCTACACCGATCAGGATTTGGGCAAAGATAAGGTTTGGGACAACTGGCGTGTCGAGGGTCCAAGTTTCGTTTGGCACTACCGCGGCGCGCCCCACGTCCACGTCTGGGTCAACCTAGCGGATTCACCAAAAGTGAAACTGAACGCTTAGTTGATTCAATCAGCTTTGTTTGAATCGCAGCAGTGCGTAATTGCGCTTGCCTTTTCGCAACACGATCACTGTTTCACTTGCCAAATGCTCGGTGGTTAGACGCATTTTGTCGTCGGATACGCGTTGGTTGTTAACGTAGATGCCGCCGTCTTTGATCGCCCGTCTCGCCTCGCCACCGCTCTTGGCCAGACCGGCTAACTGCAGGGCTTCGACGATCCAAAGCCCTTCGCCAGACAAGAGATCTTTGTCCGCATCATGGTTGGACACGTCAGCAAAGATGTCGTTGAGTTCGGCGTCACTGGCGTCAGAAATCTCGCCTCCGAAAAAGATCTTAGTAGCCTTTTCCGCCGCGGCGAGACCTTCGTCACCGTGGACGAACCGGGTGATCCATTCGGCCAGTCGTTTTTGTGCCGCCCGCGCACCAGGGTTCGATTTTCGTTGCTCGTCCAGCGAGTTGTATTCCTGTTGGTCAATCTCCGTCAAAAACGCGATGCAGCGCATCACATCGTCATCGCGGACATTCACCCAGTATTGAAAGAACGTGTAAGGACTGGTTCGATTCGGGTCCAACCAGATGGCACCCTTTTCGGTCTTGCCCATCTTTTTGCCATCGCTGGTAGTCAGCAGCGGCGCCGTGACACCAAACAGTTGCTCGCCCAACATACGACGGCCAAGGTCAATGCCAGCGATGATGTTGCCCCACTGATCGCTTCCACCGGCTTGGACTTTGCAACCGTGTTCTTTGCAAAGGTAGACAAAATCGTAAGCTTGCAGCAGCATGTAGCTGAATTCGGTGTAGCTCAAACCCGCTTCGCTATCGAGTCGATTGCGGACGGATTCTTTGCCCATCATCGCACCGACTGGAAAATTCTTGCCGACATCTCGCAAGAAATCCAAGTAGGAGTATTTTTCCATCCATTGAAAGTTGTTCAGCAATTTCGCTGCATTGTCGCCATCGAAATCCAAGAACCGTTTCATCTGCGCCGCGACGCCATCAACATTCTCTTGTAATTGATCGGCCGAAAGCAAATTGCGTTCTTCGCTTTTGCCACTGGGATCGCCAATCATTCCGGTAGCACCACCAACCAACGCGATCGGTTTGTGGCCAGCTTGTTGGAATCGGCGCAGCGTCATCAACTGCATCATGCTGCCGACGTGCAGACTCGACGCGGTAGGGTCAAATCCGATATAGACCGTTTGGGGACCGCTAGCCAATAGCTTTGCCAATCCTTCTTCGTCGGTGGATTGGTAAATCAGTCCGCGCCATTGCAGTTCGGCGATTAAATCAGAATTAGACATGTTCGTTTTGTTGAGAAAGAATCGCTTCTGCGATAAGTAAGTCTTCGGGTAGCGTGATTTTTAGGTTGTCGGCGGAGCCTTTGACAAGAGCTACCTGGTACCCCAGCCGCTCGACCAATTCAGCATCGTCAGTCGCCGGCCTGCCACGATAGGCCTGATAGGCCCTTTGCAGCAATTCACGGCGAAATACTTGCGGAGTCAGTGCGACCCACAGATCGCTCCGATCCACTGTGCAGATCCCTGTTTCACGTTTGCGTTTGATCGTGCCGGCAACCGGGGAAGCCAGAATCGCAGCTCCGGACTGGCATGCATTGGCAATCACAGCAGACAAATCAGCTTGGCGAACCAAGGGCCGTGCCGCGTCATGAACTGCAACCAACCGTGCTGATTCGTCGTCCGCCAATGTATCCAGACCCGCTTGAACGCTGTCGGTTCGCTGGGCACCGCCCAAAACAATTTCGATCCCAAGTTCCTGGACTTGGTCGGCGAACTCACTGGCAAACACCGATTGGTCGTCAGCAGAAACCGGCATCACAATCCGGCCAATCGATGAACACTTTCGTAGACGCGATGCTGCGATGTACCACAAAGGGCTGTTATTCAAAGTCGCAAAGAGCTTGTTACGATGAGACCCAAAACGTCGACCGCTGCCGGCTGCCGGCAAAATGACGGCAACACTTCCAGGTGATGGCGGTGAGTAGTCGATGTCCATGGGCAGGTCGTTCCAGCCTCCAAGGGAAAGCTCAGAAAAGCTCTACTTTCTCGCTGCGTCGTGCTTCAGTGGCAGCCAAGCAGCATCTTGGCTGCTGCTGTCAACGCACTGCTGGATAAAGTACATGCCTTCGACACCATCGTGCACGTTTGGATAAACCGTATCGCGTCGTTCAAAGGTTGAACCGCTACCGCGCTTTGCCATGTCATCAAACGCTGAAGTGTAAACGTTCGCGAATGCTTCAAAGAACGCTTCGGGGTGTCCGCTTGGCAATCGACATGCGCCGGCTCCGCTGCCGTTCATAAACGGCGCGTTTGGATCACGAGTATAAATCTGGTGCGGCTTTCCATTTTCGCGATAGATCAGTTCATTGGGGTTTTCTTGTCGCCAGCGAAGTGAACCCTTCGTGCCATCGATTTCGATTTCCAAATCGTTTTCGCGGCCGTGACTGATTTGCGATGCCGTTACCGTTCCCAAGCCACCATTTTGATAACGGATCACAGCGGTCCCATAATCATCCAAGCGACGACCTTCAACGAACGCTTTCAAGTGGCACGAGACGGACTCAGGCATCAACCCTGTCATGTATCGACCCAAGTTGTAAGCGTGAGTCGCGATGTCACCAAAGGCTCCCGCCGCACCACTCTTGGTCGGGTCGGTCCGCCAAGCGGCTTGCTTTTGGTCATCGTTTTCCAGAGCCGTACGTAACCAGCCTTGGATGTACTGCGATCGAACCGCATTGATCTCGCCAAGTTCTCCATTCAAGATCATTTCGCGTGCTTGCCGCACCAACGGATAGCCCGTGTAATTGTGCGAGACTGCAAACACGACATCGCTTGCGGCGACCGTTTCCAACAGCGCTTCGGCCTGCGCCAAATCGTAGGTCATCGGTTTATCACAAATGACATTGAAACCAGCTTCCACCGCCGCGCGAGCAATTTCGTAGTGTGTGTGGTTTGGTGTCGTGACACTAACAAAATCGATTCGTTGGTCTTCCGGGAGTTTGCTTTCGGCATCAAACATCGCTTCGTAGCTGCCGTAAGCTCGCGACTCGTGGATGTCATAGTCCGGCGCAGAAGCTTTCGAGCGCTCTGGATTGCTGGACAATGCTCCAGCAACCAGGCTCGCCCGATTGTCCAGGCAAGCCGCAATTGAGTGGACGCGACCGATGAATGAACCTTGGCCGCCGCCAACGAGGCCCATACGGAGCTTGCGGTTTAGCGGTGCGTTGATGCCCATGTGTCATGTTCCTATGGCGAAAAGACGACGAAACTGGTACTTCTAAAAAAAGAATACTAAAGTTCAGCGGCAACGCGTACAATTGGACGCAGGGCAGATCGGTGCTGGTGAAGCCGCTTTTGAACGCATCGGTCCACAATCTATTCACCCAAAATTTAGGAAGCGAGCAAAAATGACTGAGACACTCAATCAACTCGAAACAAATGGTGACTTGCCCGTTGCCGACACGAACTCGGGGTGTTGCCGAGTAGGATCCATTGTTTCCAGTCCATGGACGGCCGGAGTTTTGCTTTTTGTAGCCATCGCGGCAACTGGCATCGCTGGTTACTTGATGGGCCAGACTGCGAAACCGCAAACCAACTTGAATATGCCGTTTCCACTCATTGACGCAACGGCTGCCGTTTCCAGTGACAAGTTTTCGATGGCGACAGGCATGGTCGGCGATCAAGCCGAAGGTTTGTTTGTGCTTGATCACAACTCCGGTCTTTTGCAGTGCAGCGTCCTGTATCCACGTTTAGGAAAATTCATGGCGTTGTTCACTGCCAACGTGGGCGAAGCCTTGGCGACCGGTGGCAAGGGCGGCAAGTACATGATGGTCACAGGGCTTGCCGATTTTCCTCAGTCCAATCGTTTTCCTGCGGCGGCCAGTGTGATTTACGTTTTGGATACGGCTACCGGAAATTATGCCTGCTACGGCATTCCGTTCAACCGAACGGCAATGAATTCAGGCCAACCACAACAAGGGGTTTTGCGCTTGGTCGCCACGGGTACTGCCAACCCAGTCATGGACCGAGACAGTCTTCGCTAAAGAAAGCGAATCGACAACATTTGATTCTTTGGTATAACCAATCCACTGAACCGGCGACGTAATCCAATTTGCGTCGTCGGTTTTTCTTTCGCACTGTCAACTCCAATCACTACGTTACCCGATGCCTCCCGGAAATCCACCGTTTCAAGGATTGAACGATGCTCAGCGCGAGGCCGTGTTCACACTGTCGGGACCAATGTTGGTGCTGGCGGGCGCCGGCACCGGAAAGACACGAGTGGTCACGTTTCGAATTGCTAATTTGATTCGAAACGGGGTCGCGCCGGATCGCATACTTGCGGTAACGTTTACCAACAAAGCTGCCGGAGAAATGAAGGAGCGGATTGGCGAACTGATTGGTGGCGGAACAAAGAAGAAAAGACGACGCAAAAAAGACGACAAGGGGCCGCCTGAACCAACGGTCAGCACATTTCACTCCCAATGCGTTCGAATCTTACGCGAACACGCGAAAGCACTCGGCTACCCAAAACGCTTTTCGATCTATGATCGCAGTGACCAAGAATCACTGGCACGCGGAGTGCTTCGAGAGTTAAGGTTGCCTGGCACAGCGCTCAAGCCCAGCGACCTATTGTCCATCATTGGTAGCTGGAAGAACCGTTCTATACTTCCCGAGGAAGCTCCCAATTATGCATCAACGGATAAAGAACACTTGGCAGCAGCCGGCTACCGGCGCTATCAAGCGGGACTGACCGCAAAGGGCGCCATGGATTTCGATGACCTGCTTTTGCAAACCGAGATTCTATTTGACCAACATACTGAAATTCGTGACTTAGAAGCGGCCAAATACGACCATGTGTTGGTTGACGAATACCAAGACACCAACGGCAGCCAGTATCGAATCACAAAACATCTGACTGAAAAGCATCGTAATTTGTGCGTTGTTGGCGATGATGATCAATCGATCTATGCGTGGCGCGGGGCTGATGTCACGCACATTTTGAATTTCAGCAACGACTGGCCTGATGCAAAAGTTGTCTGTTTGGAAGCCAACTATCGGAGCACCGGATCGATTCTGGAAATGGCAAATCGATTGATTGCCTACAACACGAATCGGCACGACAAAGTCCTGCGTCCAAGTCGTCCGCAAGGTATCCGTCCACGTATCGCTCAATACAAAGATGAAACAACCGAGTCCAAAGAAGTTGTCGCTGAAATCTCGCACCTGATCAACAACGAACACGTGCAACCTGGCAACATTGCCATCCTGTTTCGCACCAACGAACAGCCTCGCGTCTTTGAAACCGAACTCCGTAAAGCCGATGTGCCCTATGTGATGTTGGGAACGCAATCGTTTTTTGACCGTCGAGAAATCCGTGACTTGGTCGCATTCATGAAGTGGATTGACCAACCGGATGACGAAATCTCTTTGCTGAGAATCATCAACACACCGGCACGCGGCATAAGCCAAAAATCCGTCAAGCACTTGATGCAACGTGCCGTCGAGCAGGGAGTTTCACTTTGGAGAGTGGCTCAAGACCCAACTGTCGCCGCAGAATTGAGCCCCAAAGCGCAAGCTGGACTTGATCAATTGGCATCGCTTGCAGAAGACGTTCGACTCCAAGCCGAAAACGAAAGCTTGACCGATGCGTATCAGACTTTGCTGACCCGCACAGCCTACGCCGAAGAGATCACAAGACTGTACGAAAAAGTCGATGAACGAGATGCTCGAATGTCGGCCATCGGTGATTTGGCTAATGCGATGGGTTCATTCGAGAACCACAAGGCAAAGCCAACGCTGACAGGTTTCTTGGCAGACATCGCCCTGAGCGGGCGCGAGATGGGCAACCAAAAAGACAAGATGGCGGACCAGAATGCTGTTTGGTTGCTGACCATGCATGCTGCAAAGGGACTCGAATTTCCAGTCGTCTATATGGTCGGAATGGAAGAGGGTTTGTTGCCGCACAGCCGCAGCGTGAAGAGTGGACGCGATGAAGATATCGCCGAAGAACGTCGACTGTGCTATGTCGGCGTCACCCGGGCTCAGGAAAAACTGACTTTGTCGTTAGCCCTCACACGCCGGAAATGGGGTAAAGCACGCCCCACCATTCCCAGCCAGTTCTTATACGAAATCACCGGCAAAGCAGACAATCCAAACAAGTACCGCAAGCAGCGACCAGCCCAGAATCAACAGCGAACCGCTCTCCCGCGCGGTTGATGCCAATCAACGCCAGTGGTAGTACAAGCTTCGGCGGATTGTAACTTAGGTACTTCTGAGCAGATGATTCTGGGTCATTTTGGTAACGCGAAGCGTGAGCGAGGGACAACGCGAATCCCTGGCTGGCGCGTTTTGGAGTTTCGAGTTGCGCTTTTTTGATGTGGTGTTTGGTTGTAGGCCGGACCGAGGACGCGATACGTGCCGGAACAGCGCAAA
>CAYNNP010000242.1:0-9975 GCA_964398215.1 uncultured Pirellulaceae bacterium
TCACGCCCAAAAAATCGAAAGGATTGCGGTCAAAGTTGTGGGTAAAGACAAGGGCTAACGCCCAAGGCTATATGCTGTCGCCACTTCGTGGCTGCGGAAAGGCTATGCAACATCAGTTTCTAAACAGACACTCGTTTGTGGCGCCACCGCAATTTGTGGTGTTGAAAAACTGAACAACTCTCAAAAGCGCAAATTCAAAACGCATGAGCGAGGGATAATCTATCTTGATCCGGTCCCTCGTTCACGCGTCGGGTTACCAAAAACCAAGCAGTTGTAGGCCAGACCGAGGACGCGATACGTGCCAGAACAGCACAAACGCCTCCAATTGTGTCGCAGATATTACACTATCAACGACGTTTCGACTTGCGTCCGAAGTTCCGGCAATGGCAGCGTTTGCTCGGTCCGGCCTACACCAAGAGCGCAACTCCACAAAACGTACGCGAGCGACAATCAATTTTGACTCGGTCCCTCGCTGACGCTTCGGGTTACCAGGAGAACCCCACTCCGAAACTGACGCGCCGGATCACCAAAATGACTCCGCTAAAAAACAAACACTCGTCAAGAGTTGACTACTCGTGCCGGAGTTCTTGGCCGTTTGCTTTGCCGATTCGCACTTCCGAATCACTCCACTGCTCGTCCACCCAGTTGCTATGCCCTGGTATCTTCCAGGTTTTGGGGGACGTGGTGATTTGCACCGAGTCGATCCATTTCATGGCCCGTTGCGCTGCAGCGTGTGGCAAGTCTTGGACCGACAGTCCAGAATTTGGATGCTTTCGAAGGATTACAATCTGTTCGCACACCCGAGCCATTTCGCAGCCAGCAACATCGTAGTGCCAAACCGGAACACTTCGAAACAGGCTTACTAGCGTGCCAGAACTACTGAGTAGCAAATCGCTATCGATCCAAATCGGTTGGTTGCTTCCAAAGGACCGCCGTGATTCTACATCCGCCAACAAAGCTGCTTCGCGCAGACCCCAAACTCTTAGGCGTCGTGAATTGAAGATCGCGATTGCATGCCCCGATGGAGAGAATTTGACTGTCGGCATCATGCCAGGATCAGTGCGAATACGGCCAAGTTTCTGTCCATCAATACTTTGAATCAGATCCACACCACCGAAAAAAGGAATCGCAATATGGCGACGTCCACCGGAAATGTCAGGCGTGCTCTTTGATGACACTCCCTTGATCGCGTAAAGCTCTTCACCAGACACGAGGTTGATGCAGAACAGCGTTTGGTCGATCAGAGCGATGACGGTTTCATCATCCAACAGCCTTGCCCAGCGGACACCAACGGAATGGCCAAGTCGTTCGTCTGTCGGAAGTAGCCGTTTGTTCTTGAGGGTGATTTCTGAACTTTCCCAGCCGGTGCCCATCGCAAAATAGCCACCATTGCCAAGAGCGTTGTGGCCAACCAAAAACAGTGATCTTCCTGACTCCAAATGATGATCCAGCAGATCAATTCTTTCGTCGCCTTTAAACACTGTTTTCGACTCGTTGGTAATCGCATCGAACCGCACCAACCGGTTCACACCGACTTTTTCGGGACTACTGAAACCGTCGCTGACGGAAACTCCAATCGCCGGATTGTCTTTGTTGCCGACTAAGAGTGGCGCAGAACATACGTGGTAGTTGTGGATCTTTCCTGTTTTGAAAAGCTGCGCAGGGATGTTCAAATTGTGTGCGGGGGCGGGGTCGGCGTGAACAGAGAAAGGAAGTGATTCGCCTTTCAGTTCAATTGTTCCGGGGCCCAGCGAAAGTGTTGCGTTTTCTTCAAGCTGTATTGTTGCTGGCGGCAGGTCCAACGGCGGAAGCGGCTTGGTTTGCTTGACCATTGGAGGTTGCAACCTCAAGCGATTGGCCGCCAAAGCACGTGCTTTTTCTACATACTTCAGATCGTCTTCGCTCAATTGGGAAAGGTCGATCGATATTTTTTTTCCACTCGAATTGATCAAATAAACACGACCGTCGCGGACCTCGGAGAACGAAGCCTCGATCGAATGATTTCCAGAATTGTCGACCCATATACGGGACGTCCCATCGGCTTTTACGGCAGAGCAATGTCCGACAAAGATCCCCATAAGGATGATCAGCGAAATACGTTTTTGATTGTTGGACATGGGTTTGCTTTTAGGAAAGCGGATGTCACTGAACTTTAGAATCTAACTTCGCGGTCACCAAACGCGTCTTTGGCTCGGCTGGTTGCCTTGGTGCTTGAAGAGCGGCAATCCATTTTTGTGGATCCGCCCCATGGTCTTGCCCTGTCACTGATTTCAACGAATTGATCACTAGCTCTTGTGTCGCAGGATTGCGGTCGTTCAATGCGGTTTGCAGTGACTGGACCGCAACGGCCCCCTTGTGATTCGACAGGGCAGCAAGCGCGGCGTGTTTGACGTCTTCGTCTGTCTCGGAGCCAGCAGTTTTTGCGAGCGCACTGGCAGCTTCGGGCTCAGAGCGACGGCCGAGTGCACGGCAGGCTTCCATTCTGACTTTCGTATTTTCGTCTTCGAGACCAAGGTCAATGATCCGCATCGGACTTACCGCTGTAATTTTTCCAGCTGCGTTGACCGCGAGCCGCCGCATCTCTGAACTCTTGTCGTTCAGCATGATTTTTTCAAGATGATGAGTCCAAAACGTTTGACGCTCGTTTGACATCGAATCAATCGAGGAGGCAAGTCTTGAAAGCTCGGTGCGACGCGTGTGGTCGGTAACCCCAAGTTCTTCGTCTGCCTTCCATTCACGAATGGAAAAATAGGGGTTCGCAGCCTTGATTGCGTACAACGGTCCATCCTGGCAACCGCACACCAACAACGACAACGCACTGAAAGCCAGTACGGTGATTCGCTGAACATTTGAGAACTCAGAGTTCTGTGACATTCTTGTTCCGCTGCTCGAAAACGCTTGTGGAGACAATTCGACGGCACTCAATTGACGTCGCTTTTCCGAGAGTTAACAAACTCAACGCCCTCAAACCAAGGTCAGTTGCCTCTCCGTTTCCTCACGCAGCCGTGAAACGTCTCAATGCAGTCGTGAAACCTTTCAATGCAGCCGTGAAACCCGCCGTGAGTTTCCGATAGGTAGCACCGCTATGGGTTTTCCATTCTCAGCACCGGCAGACGGCCGCGGGCGTCAATCTGGTCGCGGATTGACTGGGGCGTTGCGTCTTGCGGTCTTTCGCGGTCCGAGGGGCTGACAGCGGGTTCCCGGTACAAGCTGCCTTGTCGAGTTCCACGATCGCGAAACATCTGCTGGATCGCATTTCGTAAAAAGGATTTTTGCAAACACCATTTGGGTTCAATCAAGAAATTCGACGGTGCATCACCACTGATGCGTTCAACAATCGTTGTCGGCGGGATCCTTTCTAAGAAATCGACTGCGGTCCGAATGTAATCGTCGCGATCCATCATCTTGACTTTGCCAGCCAGAACTTCGTCGCCCAGTGGAGTGCCGCGGACCGAGTATAAGTTGTGTAGTTTGACAGCATCAAACCCAAGCTCACAAACCGCGTCAGCCGTCTCCATCATCATGGCATGTGTTTCACCAGGGATGCCCAAAATCACATGAGCACATGTCTCGAATCCACGGTCACGACTTCGGTCCATCGCATTGATCATGTCGGCGTGCGTGTGAGCACGATTCATCCAGTCCAGACTTTGCTGATGAACCGATTGCATTCCGTATTCAAGCGAGACATAGTGATCGCGTGCCATCGATTCCAACAGCTGAAGCACCGATTCCGGGACACAATCGGGACGTGTTCCAATCGCCAGGCCAACGACTTCTGGGTGCAAGCCGAGCGCCAGTTCGTAGACTTCGGCTAGTTGTTCGACGGGAGCATACGTGTTGGTGGCGGGCTGAAAATATGCGATGAACCCTTTGACTTTGTCATACCGCTCACGAACAGTCTGAATCCCGCTTTCCAGTTGCTCGCTGACCTGTTTCAGGCGAACCCGCCGGGAGGGACTGAACGAGCGATTGTCGCAGAAATTGCAGCCTCCCCGGGTCACCGCACCATCGACATTTGGACAGGTAAAACCAGCATCAATGCTGACACGCTGGATTCGGCCACCAAACCGTCTTTTTAAGGACGCACCGAACGCATTCAGCAAAAGTCCCTCATTTTGCCACGCCAAACGGTCTTTTGTGGTCGGATTCTGCACAGGATAAGTTGCCAAACGGAAGTTTAAGGTCAAAATGAGAGTGCTTGGCAGGGGATTGCATGTCAAGCTTTGGTGATGTCCTGAATCCAGACGCTCCGGCAAACTCGGTGTCGGTCAAGCGTAAGCGGTTAGGACCCGAGGATCAGTTTAACGAACAAAAACAATTGAGATAGTTGCGTGAGTGAAGAAGAAGCACCAGTATTCGCGGGACAATTCGGACAGCTAACGCCAACAGGCGGTGGCGATCCCATCCCGCTAATCAAAGAACGCTTGTTGGTCGGGCGTCGTGAAGAGTGTGATATCCAATTGCGATTCTCGAACGTTTCTTCGCAGCATTGCCGGATGACGCTGGAGCAAGGTTACTGGTTCGTGCGTGATCTCAATAGCCGGAACGGTGTCAAAGTCGACCGCCGGCCTGTCATTCGAAAGCGGCTGGATCCCAATTGCAAGGTTTCGATCGCGCGGCACGAGTACACCGTCGAGTACGATCCGCATTCGCTGGGAGCCTATGGACCGCCGCCACCAGACGATGATTACATGGACGAAATCAAGCACACGTCGCTAATGGACCGAGCCGGTCTGAAGCGGCGCGATGACAAAAACCGATACAGCAATCGGAAAAATTAGCGCGTGCGAAATCGATCGTAACCCGTGGCCTTGATCACAAGGCCGTGGCGAACGACGTCAATACATTCGGCGAACTGCGTAAAGCCGAAAGTCTTGACTTGTTGATCTATTTGCGTCGCATATTTCTGTGAGCCGATGGGCGATGGCCCCGGTTATCTGACGGTCTGGTTGTGCTCGAAACCGGGGCTATCGCCCGGCGGCTCAAAAGGGCTCGGAATCATGAGTGCACCTCCTGAATCCCCGAAAGCCTTACGAACGCCGTTATCGTCGACGGCTGGTTTCCCAGCTGGCTTAGGCGACATCGCGTTCGATGGAAACCAATTGCTCGGGCACGCCCTGAAGCGAATCCAGCGCGACTTCCAAAAGGTCTGGGTCGTTCGCCAGTAGATTGCTAATGTGCGCTTTCGGATCTGGAACCCAAGTTTTGTACGCGGCTGTTAGCAACGTGACAAACTCGTAATTGCAAGATCCTAAGCAGCGTTTAAGCGTACGGTCGGTTGAATCCAACTGCTGCTCTGAAAGCTCTTTTTGCGACGCTAACGCAACCAAGCCGGCAAAAACGCAGTGTGGAACCCCGCCCTCCAGCAGCTCTGTCGCTGAGTCCAACGCGCGGTCGTCCAGTTCGCCCAGCCGCGAAATCGCACACAACGATTTTGCTTGGATCTCCGAATTACGATCTTGAACCAAGTCACGCAAGACTTCAGCAATCGGTTCGGCACTCGGCATCTGTTCGACAGTCGATATCGTATTCAGCACGATCGCTGAATTACGCGAACGCAATCGCTCAATCAACAATCTTTCCTGTTGCGCTGACGGCGCGTTGTTCGTTGGCAGATGTCTCACAGCAATGATCTGCTCCGAATTCTTGCCTGATTCCAGCAGACGCCACCACTGCTCGGCCGATTGATTCAAATTTGAACTGCTGGCAGCTTGAGGCTGAAAGAAACTATCGCCGGTTTGATTAAGATACTTCAAGGATTTTTTCATCGGCGAACGCACTTCTGCATTCAAGTCATCCGCCCACGCAGGACTCGATTCGCCACGCACCCACGCCGCAATCGCGTTTGTGTATGCCAACCCTGGGTAACCCAAGAACGGTCGCGCCACGGTCGACCACTGCGTCGAATCCCAAAACAACGGTTGCTTGGTCACCAATTGAATGTTGCTGCGAATCGCGCCAAGCCCAACGGTCACGCAAGCCATGTCGACCAACTCTGGAAATCGATCGTACATCGGTATGCTGCGACACAGCACATCTGTGATCCCAGCATTGATCAACGCTGCAGTCGCACCTTCAACGTCTTGGTTGGGTTCGATGCCCAACGTAACGGTGCGGGATTCAGCGTGGTAACTGCCTGGCAAACTGCTCTGTCCACTGCATGACCCGCCACCACAGCCACCGCTACTGCAACCACCACCATCTCTGGTCTCGCTGGGAACGACATTGATCGTCAAGCCGCTAATATCGCACTGCAAATGTTCACCCACTCGGGCGATCACGGCTTGCGGATCCGTACCCGCAGCCGACCAATCCAGCAACTCCGAGCGGCGAATCACTGGGCGTTTGAAACTGTCACCGCCCAAGCAATCGGAAATCTGTTGCAGGTGATACTCAATACGTGCCTTTTCTCCGTCAACGACGTTCGGCTTGGTTTTAAAGAACATTTACTTTTCCAGATCTATCAACGAGCAAGAAACTTTGGAGCACAGTGCGAGGTAGATTATCGCAGACGCATCACGGTGGTTGCGAGAGTAAAAATACTCGGCAAAAACTCAGTCAGTATTGAAATTCGATCGAATTCTCTGGCGGGAAAAACGATTCCCCACACAGATAACCCTGCAGTTCGGGGGGCTGATCGACGATTGCCTTTTAACAAACAACCAAAATGTCAGTCAAAAAAACCAATATCCTTTGCCCGCCAACGAAGCCTAACCAGGATCAATCCGTTGGCAGAACTGCTGGCCACGGCATTTCATAGAATCCCAATGTACATCTGTCTCAATCGAATCAAGTTCCCGTCAAGCGAATGAACAAGAATAAAACAAAACTCGGAACACTTGGCAGGTGGTCGTGGTTCGTTTTTTTGCTCTTAACCGTGTTTGGCTATTTGGTCTCCGGGCTCTCCAATCGGGATGTGCCCGCGCGAAGGGCCAACGCTGCGGCTGCCAACGATCCTGAATCGGGTGACGCTGACCCGATCAGCAAATCGGTTGCCAAAGTCAACCAAGCGTGGCGTGATCACATCAAAGCCAAAGGGCTGGCCCACGCCGACCAAGCGGACTGGATGACGATTTGCAGACGACAATCGCTGGCGTTGGTCGGTAGCCAACTTTCGTTGGAAGAAATTCGCGAATTGGAAAAGCGTCCTGAGTCTGAGCGTGTTGACCGGCATTTGAATCAATTGCTTGGCGATCCACGGTTCCACGATTATTGGGCCGAGCGCTGGGCACGTTTTTTAGTGGGAACCGACAGCGGGCAATTCGTTGTGTTTCGCCGACGTCGATTCACGAGTTGGCTATCAACCGCTTTTAAAGAAGACTGGCGCTACGACCGTCTCGTCAAGCGTCTTGTTGCTGCCGAAGGTTTGTGGACCGATAAACCCGAAGTCAACTTTTTGACAGCGACGTTCGACAGCAATGACAACGCTGCCGACCCAATGCGACTAGCAGCTCGAACCGCACGTTGCTTTTTGGGTCTGCGCATCGATTGCCTGCAATGTCACAATGATTTTCTGGGCAACGTGAATCTTGGAGACATCAACAACCTGCGTGAAGGTCAGCAAACCGATTTCCATCAACTTGCTGCATTTTACACGTCAGCCAAGACCAATGGATTTCGAGGCGTTACATCAGGCGAAGTCGATTACAAATACAAATACTTGGACGACGACGAAGAGACGGATGTCGCTGCGGACGTTCCCTACCAATCAGAATTGTTGGGCACGGAAGCTGACCCTCGAAAGCGACTAGCGAACTGGATCACTCACCCAGAAAATCGCCAAGCCGCGCGTGCAGCTGTCAGTCATATTTGGGCGCTGATGTACGGTCGGCCGGTCGGTGAAGCTGTTGATAACCTGCCGCTGGATGAAGAAATGCATCCCGCCATGGAAGTGATGACGGACGACTTCATTGCTAACAAGTTCAATATCCGTCGATTGATACGCGTCATTGCGAATTCATCAATGTTTCGCACAGCCAGTCGCGCGGACTTTGAAATCCGACCTGAACATGAAACTGCGGGTGCTGTTTTTCCACTTGTCCGCTTACGGCCGGAACAGGTCGCGGGCTCAATCGTTCAAGCCAGTCGTGTTAAATCGGTTGACCTCGATTCGTCCTTCATTGTTCAGCTCCAGCGGTTTGGCGGCATCCAAGACTTCGTGTCGCGATACGGCGATATGGGCGAAGACGAATTCAGTAGCGAAAACGTCACGATCACTCAGCGTCTGGTCATGCTCAATGGCAAGATGCTGGACGAAGCGATCGGCTACAACTGGATCCTAAACGCCGCTGCCCACATTCACATGTACACAGAAGACGATGCTAGAGCGATTGAAACGGTCTATTTGTGTACCTTGAATCGACGCCCCACCCAAAAAGAGCAAACTCTCTTTCAAACGCGTCTGTCGCAAGGCAATCGAAAAAAAGCAATCGAAGATCTGTATTGGATATTGCTTAACAGTACCGAATTCGCCTGGGGACACTAGAGCTTGATTGAAAAACCGTAGCAGAGTCTGAGCCGACGGCGCTAGCCGCGGGCCTTGAAAGGTTGCGTTACCACCACGAGGCCCGCGGCTAGCGCCGTCGGCTCAGCGAATCAACAACGAAAACCTAAAACCATAATGTCACATGAGCGAAAACATGACTGATCACGCCCACTGGCTTTGTAACGCGCACGCTCACTTGTCGCGTCGAACGCTACTTGGTGCCGGTGCTAGCGGGTTGATGATGTCGTCGATCGCAAGCCGGCTTGCGCGGGCGGACGAAACATCGCCTCGCGATCGGCCAAAGAATCTGATTCTGGTTTGGCTCGAAGGCGGACCAAGCCAACTGGAGACCTTTGATCCGCACGCGGGTACGAAAATTGGTGGCGAGGTCAAAGCAATTGCAACGAGTGTCAAAGGATTACAGATCGCCGACACACTTCCGCAGACAGCCGAATGGATGCACACGGGTTCGTTGATTCGCAGTGTTACCAGCAAGGAAGGCGATCACGCCCGAGCGATCTATAACGTCAAGACTGGCTTCCGCCCCGATCCGACGCTCGATCATCCCGCCGTCGGCGCGGTGCTACTGGATGCGTTTCCCGAACAAGCTGACTTGCCACGATATATCTCAATCGCAGGTACAAACTACCCGGGGCGAGGTGGGTATCTGGGCGCCAAATATGATGCCTTCAAAATTTTCGATCCAGCGGGCCAAGTGCCAGATATCGTCCGGCGCGTCGATGATGAACGGTACAACCGCAGAATCAAAGATCTGCTAGGGGAAGTTGAAACCGAATTTGCTCGTGGACGACTTCGCGACTTAGAACGCAATCGTACGTTACACGAAACAGCGACCAATGCCGCTTTGAAAATGATGTCCAGTGCACAACTCAGTGCATTCGATGTCAACGAAGAACCGAGAGCCGTGCGCGCCGAATTCGGGAACACAGTGTTCGGTCGCGGTTGTCTCGCTGCAACCCGTTTACTTGGGGCAGGAGTACGTTGCGTCGAAGTCACACTGACTGGCTGGGATTCTCATGTGAACAACCACGGAATCCAATCTTCACAGTGTGAAAAACTTGATTCCGGATTGGCATCGTTGTTGAAACGGTTGGACGAGCGCGACATGTTGTCCAATACGCTGGTCGTTTGCGCGGGTGAGTTTGGACGCACGCCAAAAATCAATGTCACCAGCGGCCGTGACCATCACCCCCACGGCTTCAGTGTGTTCATGGCTGGATGCGGAATCCGCAAAGGATTCGTGTATGGCGAGACATCGGCGAACCCAAAACTCGCCAAAGAAAACCCACTGCAAGACGTGGACAATCCCGTCGCAATCGAAGAGATACACGCCACGATCATGAAATGCTTGGGCATCGATCACACCGAAGAACTCGACACCCCAGTTGGTCGCCCTCTCCGCCGCATCAAAGCCGAACCCATCGCAGAACTGATCGGATGATACTTAAAGTTGCCATCTCTGTCCC
>CAYNNP010000243.1:0-9937 GCA_964398215.1 uncultured Pirellulaceae bacterium
TTCCGGCACGTATCGCGTCCTTGGTCCGGCCTACAACCAAACACCACATGAAAAACGCAACTCCAAAATGCGTGAGCGCGGGACCGAGTCACGATCGATTGTCCCTCGCTAACACTTCGGGTTACCAAGATGACCCAGAATCGCAAACTGATTTGCCCTGGTTCGTTAACCGACTCCAAACTCATCCAGGATGATTTCGCCATCGGTTGTTGTAAACGGCTCGAATTTAACTCGTTTGTGCTGAAAGAACTCTTCGTTAATCGTGTCGAAACTAGCATCGGCTCGCGCCGAACCAAGGCGGAAAAGTTCGGGAATGTTTTCGACATCGGCAAGCCCGAATTTTTTCTCCATCTTGAAGTTGATATGCCGGTAGCGGTCTCCAAGCAAGAACTTGAGGGGCAAGTGGATTCCTTGAATTTGGGACATGCCCATCACATCTGCAATCCTTGATGCCCAGTACAACATGCCGGTGTCGGCGGTCGGCGGCGACAACGAGTAATCGGCTACTCCCGTTCCTACGGAAAGCAGATGGATGTCGTCTGTGCTAAAGCATGTGCCGTCGATTTCGCATGCACCAAACTGCTGGACTCTCATCGCTTCTGCGACAGCCAACATGCTTGGGTCGGCTGCCCAAACGCCGCCATCAATGTAGCTGCACTCTCCGATTTGCCGGTATGGAAAATACGTCGGCGCTGCGGTCGCGGCAATGACCACGTCTGCCAATTTAAAGTCCTGGTCATGCACGCCTTTAGGAAGGTGCCGCGAGCGGAAGACATGCGGTTTGCCTTTGGTTAGGTTGACCGCTGGAATGGCAAGCCTTGTGTATTCGATTGATTTCAGAGTCGCGTCCCCGAAACCTTCCTCGAATGCTGCTTCCAATGCATTGTGACAATAGCGAGCTCGGAATGCCGCGTCCAGACTACTGCCCGTTCTGCGTTTGAATACCCAGTTGGTTGGTGGGTAAAGCAATCGCATCAAACCGTGAGCGCGATAGGGCGGCCGCTGCGCAAAGATACCCGCGCCGTGCCGGACGTAAAAATCATGCATCGCCGATGCTGGCAGTCCCAACGCTAATCCGGCCGCGATGATTCCTCCCGTGGAGGTGCCAGCGATCAGGTCGAATGATTCAGCGATTGGTTGACCAAGCTTTTGTTCAAGGTCATTTAGAAACGACGTGATGTAAGCGCCACGAATGCCGCCTCCCGCCAACGATAAAATTTGAAATCGTGCCATGGGAAAAATTAACCTCCAACATTGATTCGCTGTAACATACCGAGCAGCTTCTTGCTAAACGGCGTCAATTTTGTGCGGCTGAATTGATCACCCAGCTTGCGGATTGCTTCGGCCTGCGTCGGGTACGGGTGAATTGCACTGCCGATTTTCGACAACCCCAATCCGCCCGTGATCGCGACCGTGAGTTCGGAAATCATGTCACCAGCGTTCTCCGCGACGATCGTCGCGCCAACGATTTTATCGGTGCCTTTCTTTGTGAACACCTTAACAAAACCTTCGTCTTTGCCTTCTAGAATGGCGCGATCCACATCGTCGAAAGGTTGAACATAGGTGTCGATTTCGATTCCGGCTTCTTTTGCATCTTCTTCGTACATGCCAACGTGAGCGATCTCGGGAGATGTAAATGTCGCCCATGGGATCACAAGGTCGCTGGCTTTTTTCTTGCCAAACGGGCCAACAGCGAACAACGCATTCTGGATCACAATACGAGCTTGGAAATCAGCCGTGTGTGTGAATTGAAACTTTGAACAAACGTCGCCAGCTGCGTAGATGTTTGGGTTCGTCGTCAGCAGGTTGTCGTTGACCTTCACCCCTCGTTTATCATACTCAACCCCCACCGTTTCAAGCCCCAGGTTTTCGACGTTTGGCGCTCTGCCAACAGCGATCAGCAGTTTATCGACGGGTTCGTCGTAGTTGATCCCGTTCTTGTTGACAGCCATTCGGATTCCACCTTCGTTGCGAAGTTCCAAATCGAAACCGCCGCCAAGAAACTTGACGCCATCGCTTGCCATCGACTCACGCACGATGGCCGCCGCGTCGCGATCCTCGCGCGGCATGATTCCTTGGCCCGATTCGACCAATAGAACTTCTGAACCAAGTTGAGCGAACGATTGTGCCATCTCGCATCCAATCGGTCCCGCACCCACCACGCCAAGTCTGGCAGGCAACTCGGTCAGCGAAAACACAGACTCGTTGGTCAAGTAGTCGACGTCATTCAGGCCATTGATTGGTGGCGCTGCTGCGCGGGCACCCGATGCGATTACGGCTTTCTTAAAGTTCAGCTTGGTGCCATCAACATCAACGGTGCTTGAATCGGTAAAGCTCGCTTGTCCGAAGTAAACGTCGATGCCAAGGTCACGAAAGCGCGCTGCGGAATCGTTATGGCTGATGCCAGCACGTAGCTTTCGCATTCGTTGCATGACTGCCGCGAAATCAACATCGACTTGCGGAACATTGATGCCAAAATTGTTCGCTTTTTTTGCGTTGGCAGCAACGCGGGCGGCGCTGATAATGCCCTTTGACGGAACGCATCCTACATTCAGGCAATCGCCACCCATCAGTTCGCGTTCGATCAGTGCTACTCGAGCACCCAAGCCCGCAGCACCAGCGGCTGTAACAAGCCCAGCGGTGCCAGCGCCGATAACCACCAAGTGGTAGGGCTGTGTGGGTGTTGGATTGGTCCAGTCCGGCGGATGCACATTCGCTTCGAGGGCTTGATTGTGTTCGTCGCTGGGCTGTAATTGGACGAGGTCAGAAGTCATGGTGTGCCTACTTTGGCTGGTGGCTATCTGGGAGGGGTTCTTTGATCAGTCGACTTGGATTGATAACCCAAAGCGTGAGAACGTGAGCGCGCGACGCGTCAAAGTTGTTCTTTGCTGGCGCTTTGGGTTTACCAAAAGGTAGTTGTCGATTCTTGATTGAGGTAGGTATGTCTAACTTGGCTGGGGGAGTGAAGCCGATCAGTCGACATGTCATTCGCTCTGATCCGCGGTCTCCGAATCAGCATTTGAACGACCGAAAAACTTCATGGCATAGCGTACTATTAACGGAAACAATCCCAGCAACACAAATGCAATCACAATCTGAGTCATTTGGCTTGGCGTAAATACGGCTCCGATACCCTTATCGGCAAGCGTTTGTAGATCAGGGACGCTTGAACCGGCGTAAACGAACACCGCCGTGCCTGCTAGCATTCCCAGTTGGCTGACCCACCAGAATGTCCGGGTTGGAATTGGCGTTAGACCCATCACCGCATTGATCACAAAGAACGGTACGGCGGGAATCAGCCGCAGGGTAAAGAGAAAGAAGGGGCCTTCTTTTTCGAGCGATTGATTGAAACTCTGCAGGCGGTCGCCAAACCGGTTTTGAATCGCGTCACGAAACAAAAAGCGGCTGAACAAGAAAGCGATGGTGGCGCCTGTCGTCGAAGCGAAACTTACCAACACCAATCCACGAATCCACCCAAAGTACCATCCATAGGCCAGCGTCAGGATGGCAGCGCCAGGCAATGAAAATCCCGTTACAGCGACATAGATAAGGAAGGCCGCACCAAAAACCAGGAGTGGGCTTTCCGCCTGAAGCGTCCGCAACTGAGTTTCCTGTTTAGCAAGATTTTCCAGGCTAAGCAGATCCCCGAATAGCGTGTAGCCGACAATGACAACTCCAATGACGACCAGCAGAATGACTGCTTTTTTTGCCATCGAACCACTCTTGGTTTCATCTGTTTCTTCTGATGGAGATTCGTACGGATTTTGTTTTTTCGCCACGACGATACCGACGCTTTTTAGAATGATTGATTGCTACCCAGCGACAACGTTACCAATTTTTAATCCTTAGGATCGCTGAATTCCCACGGATTTTTTGCCTCTAAGCAAACTTATGCAATGAACACACGCGACATGTTTTGTGCTGAGCCACTACCGGCTACCACTGGAGATGGGCATGGGGATAGGGCCGTTACTGCAAATGTCATGCAGGGTCTTTAGGCATCCCCTCGCCCCACGCCAGCAGAAGGCATTCGGCGAGCCTTGTTCGGGCGCGGTGCAGCAAGACCCAGTAGTTTGCGTCAGAGATTTCAAGGGTATCAATGATTTGATGTGCACGCAGCCCTTCAAGGTATCGCATGATAAAAACGTCGGCTTGCTTTTGCGGCACTTGCTTCAGGCACTTCTTGAGCTGTGCCCATAACTTATCGTTGTTCACAAAAATTGGCGGATCGGTCGCGAGGGGGATCAAGGTTTCATTGAAGTCGCCAGGAATGCTGGATAGAAATTCCATCTGGACATTTCGATGCAGCTTTTCAAGCTGTCGGTCTTGCCTCGCCTGCTGACGTACAAAGTCAATGATTTTTCGCCGCAGGATTCCCTTCAACCAATGCTCTTCAGTGCCTTCCCCGCGAAACTGGTCAAGGTGACGAACGCCTGCAAGAAAAGTCTCTTGAACAACTTCCTCGGCAGAATTTTTGTCTCGCAGTCTGGTCACTGCATACTGAAACAGCGCATCGCCGTATCGTTCGACCCAGGTTGCGGGCTCGGTAAATGGGGTGTCCTCGGGGGTGTCGTCACTGGCCATTGCTTGTCAGTTCTGGTGTTTGCAATATCGGTCCCAAAGGTTCGGCTGAACCAAAAAGACGACTTGCAGGTCGTATTTTCCCAGATGACGAGCTTGCGCGATGTTCCTTACAACCAAGGGTAAATGTTTTCAGTTTTTGAAGATGCCGCTGGCCAGGCGATACAGCGTGGGCAAGATTCGAGGGCAATGGCCAATCCACTGAGATGGGTCGCACAGAAACGACCGGCCTGATTCACAGGCAAGCGAACCTATGATTGGTCTTTTTTAATTTTTCATGCGTAAGGTTCACTTGGGTCGAGCGTCTACAGAATCGCTATGTTTTGTTTTTGCCGAGGTCTGTTCAACGAACAGTCCTGTACCCAACTCGGTTGCTGAGATTCGTGATTCAATACTGAGGTAAAGATTATGTTTGACGACCAAATCTCGCGAACTAGCCCGGTCACTTCCCCCGATGGTGGTACGCAAGCCAAAAGTGAGCGTCGAGAGCGAGAGGTTGCTCAAGAATTTATCGAACTGCTCAGTATGGTACACAGTTCTATTTTGCGCAGGCAGCAATATCTGGCACCAGAGAATGAATCGACTCCGCCAAGATTGTCCAAGGAATCCAAGGCGCGAATCCAACAATCGGTTTTAAGAGCTTCGGCTTAGTTTCCGTAGCGTTTTGGTCGCGAGCGTAAATCATTTTGGTCAGACAACCACTGCCGGTTGTCAGTGCTTTATACTGTAGCTTATTGAACAACGCATAGCTCTGCACAATAGCTTGATCGTCGCCCGAAAAGTCTGCTCAATTAAAGCAGGATTCATTGAAGTTGTTACCGCGGTGGCGGTTCTTGGAGTACAAATACAAAGGACGATTTTGTGCCGTTTGGCTAAGCCAAAAACGTTGTGATCGAGTCATTGAAAGAATCATCGAGCAACACGACGATAGTAAACTAGTAAACGGAAACAACATGACCACCACTAACGGGGGAGACGAAGAGCTAGTCGTTGTTGGTATCGGTGCTTCGGCCGGAGGCCTGCAAGCTTTGGAGCTGTTTTTCGATCAGATGCCAAGCGACAGTGGCATGGCATTCGTGATCGTGCAACACTTGTCCCCCGACTTCAAGAGCTTGATGAGTGAATTGCTTGGCCGGCACACCAGCATGGAGATTCATCGAGTCGAAAACAGCATGGTCGTCGAGCCTAATTCGTTGTATTTGATCCCGCCCAAGCAGGACATGATCATTAAAGACGGCAGGCTTTTGTTGACCGAGAGAGCACCGTCTCGGTCTCTGGCACTGCCAATCGACCACTTCTTTCAATCGCTGGCTGTTGATAAAGGCGCCAACAGTATCGGAATCGTCTTGTCGGGCACGGGAAGCGATGGCTCGCGGGGAATTCAGCATATTCATGAAGTCGGGGGGCTTGTGATTGCCCAGCAACCCGAGTCTGCAAAGTTCGACGGTATGCCTCGAAGTGCAATCGAGTCGGGGTACACCGATGTCGTTGTGGACGCTGGCCAAATGGCAACGTTGTTGAAGCAGTATGCGGTTCATCGCGATCGTGTCGCGTTGCGAAACGAGATGTTGCCGCTGAACGAATCGGCGATGGAACGGATATTTCGAGCCATCCAGCAGCGGCATCGAATCGATTTTTCGCAGTATCGATCAACCACGATCGGTCGGCGCATTGAGCGGCGTATCGATATGGACAGCTCAATCGATTCGATCAAACAGTACGCGGACTTGCTGGAAAATGACACGATCGAACTCGATCAGCTTCACAGCGATCTGCTCATTGGTGTGACCAATTTTTTCCGCGACACCAGCCCATTCGAATCACTGAAAAAGAACTCGCTGAAAACTTTGTTAGCCAACCATCCATCGGATCAAGAGTTCCGTGTGTGGGTCGCTGCTTGCGCGACGGGAGAGGAAGCTTATAGCATCGCAATTTTGATCGACGAATGCTTGAGGGAAAGTCCTAGGTCGATCGATGTCAAGGTTTTCGCCACTGACGTTCATCGAGTTGCGATCAACAAAGCGGCAGCAGGCGTCTACAGCGAAGACTTGGTGAAAGGTATCTCAGCTGAGCGGTTAGCAAAGTACTTTATGCAAGTCGAGGGAGGCTATCAGATTGTGCCCGCGATTCGGCAGATGGTTGTCTTTGCGCCGCACAATTTGGTGAACGATCCACCGTTCACTCGCCTCAGCCTAGTCACATGCAGAAACTTTTTGATCTACCTGATGCCCAAGACGCAGGCCAAGGTGATTTCGCATTTTCATTTTGGGCTGAATAAAGGCGGCTATCTACTGCTCGGGTCAAGCGAGAGTCCCGGTGACCTGGCAGCTGAGTTCGAGGCTGTTGATGCACACAATCGAATCTACATGAAAACGCGAGACCTGCGGATTAGAGATCCAGGTTTTACTGAGAGTTTGGTTCAGACCTCGGCGTCGGTGAATCGTTTTTTCCCGATCATGTCCCCGAATCGAGTCCCGCCAAAGGAAAGTCTGCTTGCGCTGTCCAATGAGGAGGTGCTGAGCAATTTGGTACCGCCCGGGATTGTTGTTGATCACCTTGGCCGCGTCCTTCAGGTTTTTCGAAATGCAGGTAAGTACCTGCGCGTGAGCGACGGCTTGCTCTCGATGAATTTAATGGACATGGTCGATGATGAACTACGATTGGCCCTTGGCGGCGCCATCCAGCGATCGACTAAGAGCGGGCGACCAGTCTGTTACGAACGGCTGCAGATTGAAACGGCGGACGATCAGGACAGCCAAGTCAAACTGACTGTCACGCCACTACCCAGGAATGATACGCCGAAAAAATTCGTGATCACATTTGAACAATTGCGTGACGACTTTTCAAAAGAAGCGATTTCCAATCAAACACGACAAATTGAATTAGACGAAGTCTCCAAGAAACATGTGGAGGACCTGGAGCAAGACCTCAAGCACAATCGCGAGATTCTTCAGGCGACGACAGAGGAAATGGAGACCAGCAACGAAGAGTTGCAGGCGACCAATGAAGAGCTGGTTGCATCGAACGAGGAACTTCAGTCTGCCAATGAAGAACTGCACAGTGTCAACGAAGAATTGTTCACGGTTAACGCAGAATATCAGCGAAAAATTTCCGAGCTGACTGAACTCACTCACGATTTTGACAATTTGTTGGAGAGCACCGATATACACACGCTGTTCTTAGACGCAGCACTGTGCATCCGAAAATTCACTCCGCGAATGGCAGATGTGCTGCACTTGGTTCCACAAGATGTCGGGCGGCGAATCGATGCTTTCGTACACAACATCAACACCGACGACTTGCGAGACAAACTTTCAGCAGTATTAAAGACAGGCCAAGCTTGGGAAGAATCCATTAAGGGTAGCGGGGAAACTGAGTTTCTGATGAGAGTGCTGCCTTACAAAGCAGGCCTGGAAAACGTGGGAGTGGTCTTGACGCTAATCGATGTCTCGAAGCTTGCCGCAGCCCAAAGAGTAGCCGCTTTGGAACGCGAAAGATTTCAGCGCGCGATTGAAGCGAATCGAGATGGGACCTGGGATTGGCCAGACTTGACCAAGCAGGACATGTGGTGGTCACCAAGATGTTACGAAATCCTGGGCTATGAACCCGATGAATTTCCTTCCATGCACTCGGAATGGATGCAGCGGATTCATCCCGAAGATCGAGTCCAGATCGAAGGCTCAAGCCTGCCCACTAGTGACAAGTGCTATGTCGCGCTGCACCGAAATTTTGACTACCGGATGTTGCACAAGTCCGGAGAATATCGCTGGTATTGCCACCGAGCGATTATTGATTTTGATGAATCGGGAAAAGCGATCAGGATGACTGGCACGATTGCCGACATCCAGGATCGTAAAAGCTCCGAAACGCTCGCTCACGAAGGGATCCGGCTGAGAGACAATTTCTTGTCGATGCTATCCCATGAGCTTCGCAATCCGATGGGCGCAGTGATGAATGCGGTCACTAATCTTAACGGCGACGTGGACACACAGGATAGCGAAACGCCAGTGGAATTGGCCGTGATTCGTCGGCAGACATTACAGATGGCACGTTTGCTGGATGACCTGTTTGACGTAGCAAGGCTTGGTCGTGACAAGATTGAATTTCGAAAAGAGATCGTTGACTTATGCAGCTTGGTCGACTCGGTCATCGAATCGGTTGACTACCAACTAGAAGCAAGAAAGCAGGTTCTCAAGACCTCAATTTGCGAAGGGCCGTTGCATGTGATTGGTGACCCGTCCAGGATTTCACAGTCGCAAACGAATTTGATTGTGAACGCATCGAAGTTCTCTGATGAATCTCAGGAGATTACTTTCTCCATCCATCGAGAGGGGAGGGAGGCGGTAATCACCGTGATCGACCAGGGAGCGGGGATCGAACCACACATGCTTGAAAGTGTCTTTGGTTTATTTTTTCAGTCGGACAACACGCTCGAGAGGCCTCGTAGCGGAATGGGAGTCGGTTTGTCGCTGACTCAGAAAATCATCCACGCGCATAATGGAACCGTCACAGCAGAAAGCGACGGGACGGGCCAAGGAAGCAAGTTTGAAATTCGCTTGCCAATAACGACCCTTCATCACGATAAACGTGAACCCGCCCAAGACCTGAATCTCGACCGAACGCTAACATGCAAAGTGATGCTTGTTGAAGACAATGCTGACGCCCGCGAAATGATGGGCAAAACGTTTCGCCGCCGAGGATTTGAGGTACTAGCAGTCGGTGATGGAAAAGCCGCGATCGACGAACTTCCAGAATTCGGCGCCGCCGTTGTGGTGGTGGATATTGGACTACCAGGAATCAGCGGGTACGACGTTGCCAAGACGATTCGCCAAAACCAACTTTGGGACGATGTGATGCTGGTCGCATTGACCGGCTACGGACAAAAAGAAGACAGAGATGCCGTCTTTGAATCCGGTTTCGATCACCATATCGTCAAGCCTTTGATTTTTCGCCATCTGCATGATCTCATTCTTCACCACCTGAGTCGATCGAAATAGCCTGAGCCATCGAGCGCCAGAGATGCAAAGTGTGATTGGCTAGCCCGCCAACAACTCGCTGCCGTAAAATAAATCTCAGCCGAGACTTTTGCGCTGTTGGCGCCGAATTGGATGAACCCTGAGCGGCGAGATGAGGCAAATGCTACCGGAGTTTCACTCACTCGTGATACAGAAGCCTTTGAGCTGATGCGCGATAGCCCCGGTTTCGAGCGCAATCAGACCGTCAATAACCGGGGCTATCGCCCATCGGCTCATTTGTGCTGTCGGAGCCAAGTTCCTGTCCCAGCCGTGAATCCTCGACGTGATCCAACAGCGAAGCTGTTTAACAACACAGCCTGTGGTCGCGCAGCGCACCACAG
>CAYNNP010000244.1:0-9897 GCA_964398215.1 uncultured Pirellulaceae bacterium
CACCCGTGGCTACAGCATGCCGTCCCTTCGGGACTAACGTGATGGCGATCAGAGTCCGCAGCCGCGAAGCGGCGACATGATGTAGCCATGGGCCTCAGCCCATGGAACCCTGCGATTCAATCGCAGTCAATGAATTCCAATGGCTGATTTTCTTTGACGTCGGCAACGCGAATCGCCAACTCGCCGGCCAGTATTTTTCGAAACGTTTTGCCAACGATTTCGCCTCGCCAGCCTTGCAGCAATGCTGGAAGAGGATCACTTTCGCGCCGATCCAATTCGTAGCCCAAGAGTTCGCGAACGCGTTCTGCGTTGGCCACGATTGGCGGTGCAAGTTTTTGTTGTCGACTGATGCAAGCAACTGATGTCGACAGAAACTGGCTGAGCATCGGTGATACGACTTTGCGATTCCCTCTTGGTCGTCGAGGCAAGTCCTCATCGGGAGTATCCAAGGCGATTTGGATGGCTTCAGCAATTTGCTCGTACTGATCAACAAACCCGCGACGATCCAAGCCGCGGATTCCTTTGATCTTCTTTGCGTCAGCAGAGCCGCGTTTGGCCAACTCGACGATCAAATCGTCTCGCATCACGCGCTTTGGCAAACGATCCTTGGACCTTGCAATGCCCTCTCGCCACAACCAAATCTGCCGAACAGTTTCCAGTTGCCGAGGCTTCAATCCCGAAGAACCGCTCACACGCCGCCAGTTCTCTTTCGTTTCACCGTCAATGACTTTTTGCTGATTCGCTGCCGTTTCTTCTTCCAGCCACTCGACTCGGTTTAGTTTCGTAGCTTTCTTCAGCAGCGTGTTGTACATCGCTTCCAGATCGACCACATCGTGCAAAGCGTAATGCAGCTGATCTGCAGTCAATGGACGGTGCCGCCAATTGGTCCTGGTCTCGCCCTTGGGAAGCGTCTTTCCGACCAAGCGGTTGACCAGATTCCCTAGCGAAGCCGGATACTCCATGCCAACAAACCCTGCGGCAAGCTGAGTGTCGAAAAGCCCTGCGATCGGCTTGCCGCTAAAACGGTAACAAAACCGAGATTCTTCCCGAGCGGCGTGCGCTAAAACTGTCCGACCGGGCGTCGACAAAAGGTCCCAAAACGGATCGGTGTGTTCCATTTTATAAGGATCGATGATCGCCAACTTGCCGTTGACGGCGACCTGCACCAAACAAAGCTCGGGGCGATACCGGTCTTCGGAGACAAACTCTGTGTCGAAGGCAATGACATCCGCTTGCTCGATCTGCGCGCAATAGTCCTTCAGCGCGTCAAACGAGTTGATTGATTCGTATTCCAAGTTACCTTTTCCGTCCCGTTGATGATGAGTCCATCGTCAGGTTAAAAAGAAGCGCGATTGAGTGGCTTCGTTTCGCACAAGACAGGGTCTTCCTGACGCTCAGATGAGGTAGTTACGCAGTTGATTCGTTCCGATAACAATCTGAAATCACCGACTTCCGAATCGCACAGCGCGGCATCCAACGTCTTCGCAAAACGACCAATATGGCTTGTTAGCGTAAAGGATTTGGCAGAGTTTGGCGATGCGTCCCAGATTGGCGTCGATATTATCGACCTCAAGGATCCCGATTCTGGACCGTTGGCAGCCGCAACAAAAGAAGTTTGGACGGAAATCGCAGGTCTTTGTCGCAAAATGGACACTACCAATCGGCCTTTGATTTCGGCGGCACTTGGTGAACGCCAGCAGGCCGAGAGTGTCGTGGGCGAGCTGCCAACCGAATTTACATACGCAAAAGCAGGCCCCAGCGGTTGTCGCTCAAGCGAGGAGTTGATCGCGTTGTGGGAACGATTGCGCAAGCAGCTTCGTCCGCAAACAGAACTGGTCGCGGTCGCTTATGCAGATTTCAACGAAGCAAACTGTTTGAATCCGTTTGATGTCTTGCAAGCGGCCAAAAGAATCGGTCTGCAAAAGATATTGATCGATACGTTTGTAAAGGACGGACGATCATGTACCGAAAAACTGACTCAAGACGAATTGTTGCAGTTTGATCGTGATTGCAAGGCGTCGAATTTTTGGTGGGCGCTCGCTGGGCAAATTCGACTTGCCGACCTGCCGCCTCTGGCTGCCGCCGAGATTCAACCGGATTGTTTGGCGGTTCGCGGTGACGTTTGTGATACCTCGCGCACTGGCAAACTTTCTAAACAGCGCCTGGAAATGTGGCGACAAACGATTGAGTCGCTCCGAGAGACTAACCAAGTGACTTGAGCAACCGCTGCAGCGCGTCACGTTCGGCTTGCGGAGTGAACTTTGCAGCCAGTTTATCGATGGCGTCTTTCAGTTGGCCAAGGAACGAATCGTCTTGCTCCGCGCGGTCCATCAGAGTGGCCAAAGTGTCGCTATCACCAACCGGGAACAGCCCAGGGTAATCGTCGCCCAGCAGCCCGATCGTGGCGGGGATTCGCGTGGCAAGAATTGGCACACCATTGACAATTGCTTCTGAAATCACACTCGGTGCGCCTTCGACCTTGGACGACAACACCATCAGATCGCTCTCGGCCAACCGCCTTTGGGCTTCTGCATGCGGGCAAGCGCCCAACCACCGATATCGATGATTCGTCTTCATTTCATTTTGCACCGAACGATCGATTTGTGCGTTCAATGCTTCACCGATGTGGATGACCTTAACGCGCGATGCTGCGGGCAAAGCTCGTGCCGCCGTCGCTGTCAGCAACGGATCCTTTTCTGCTCGCAAATGCCCCAACACACAAACACGAAACTCGTCATCCGTGCGTTTACTTGCGCTCGAAACAGGTACTGCCGACTGCAAGATCACGACGACTTTAGAGCGTGCTTCGGGTGGAAGCTGGTTCGCAGCCTGCGGTTCCAAAAGGATCAATCGCGAACTACGCCGAATCGACTCGAGCGCCTCATGCTGGGCCTTTGTTCCACGACTGCCTGGGGCATCCAAATGCAGGTCCGTCCCGCTTAGGCACAAAACGACAGGTCGATCCGCAGCGTTTGCTTGGAAATCGATGATCGTATTGGCGGAGCGAGTCGCGTGAATGCAGATCAAGCAATCGAACGCAGCGTTATCCATCGCAGCCGACAGGGGATCACAGACACAAACATCGTGACCAAGCTCTGTTAGCTGGCCGGCCCAGCGTTCCGCCGTAATCCTGTTTCCCTTCGTCGATCCCAAGGGCGCGGGAGTGAAAAGAAGAATGCGCATTACGTTTGACCGGTGTTTAACTCATCGATCGGTACGTCCATCGGCTCACTATTGCTGCGGAGTTCATGATTCAGAATCTCCAGCAGCGTTTGCAGGAACACGACCACCATCGGGCCGACCAGGATTCCTACAGGCCCAAAGACTTGCACACCGCCCAGCACACTGAGCAATGCAAACAGCGGATGCAGCTGCGAATGTCCGTGCAACACATAGGCTTTGATAACATTGTCGATCGAAGACACAACCAGTGCACCATAGATCGCCAAACCGATTGCCCAGCCCCAGCGTTGATCGACCGCACCAATGTAGATCGCACAGGGAACCCAGACGGAGGCAGCGCCAAGGAACGGGATCAACGCCATCATGCTGGTCAATAGAAACAGCAATACGACGGACTTTAGCCCACAGATATAAAAAGCAATCGCCGCCAAAATGCCTTGTACGATCGCGCTCAGCAAACTTGCTAACACAACCGCGCGGCTAGTGTTATCGAACTGGGCCAGAAGTTTTCGCTCGTAGGTATCATCCAGTGGACTCAGTCGCATCAACGTCTGAATCATCGATGGTCCGTCAATCAGAAAAAAGTAGACCGAGATTATTAAGATCACGGCACCGATGATCGACTGCAGCGCGATCAGTCCACTGGCACCAGTAAATTTAACGAGCCTTGGTTGCAGTGCCTCGCGTGTGGCTCGCAACAGGTTTGCAAAGTCGGCTTCGCTGGGGTTGGCCACCAACCGAGCTTGACTGCGGAACGAACCGCCCAGCAATTGGTTCATCCATGCGCGAATGCTGGCGGAAGCGACGACGGCAGGGCGGTGATAGCGTTCTTCGCGTTCGAATTCCAGCGTAATGTCATTCGTTTGCACCTCAGGTTCTTGCCCTGGCGCCGCAACGATCTCGGCAAACTCATCCAAGCGTTTGGTGGCGACCTCTGCGTACGTCTCGGCAGCGGGCGGCCCGTCGACATTTTTTTGCAAATAATTCAACAAGCGTTTTGCTTCCTCGATATCCTTCAAGATTAGATTCGAATCGATCGGCTGGTGTTTGTCTTCCGCTTTCGATTCTTGGACGGGATCATGCAGGTAGTCTGCCAAGTAATCCAAGCGACGAAACTGTTCTGCGTGTGGTAGCGACAAACCGAATTGGTCGCGCGCGCGGTCAATCGCGGAAGTCCAATTCTCCAAATTGACTTGGCTGACCATCGCGGTGAACTGAGTTGCGGCGACAGTGATGACCAATGCAAACGGCAGTAAAACAATCAGCAGAACCAAGCTTGTTGTACAAACAGCGGCGACCCGTTTGCGGTTGCCAACTTTCTTTAAAAACCATTTGTGAACAGGTCGGAAGATCACGACCAGCGCCGCCGCAATGAACAGTGGCACGAAAAACACCGCCATGACTCGGTAAAACAACAAACCGACCGCAAGCGTGCCGATTAGCAAGAACGCGATCGAAATCGCTCGCGACAACCAAGGAAGCTTGGGGATAATCGTGTCTTGCGTAACCGTCTTGATCTTGGGTTTTTCAACCGGAGAATCGGTCGGATCGGAGCCATCGCTGGACGAATTCTTGTTGTTATTCTTGCTCATGGATACTCGATCGACGATGGAATGAGTTATCAGATTCGTACGAAAGTTGATTCAACACAAATGATTGTCGTTGATTCAGCATTCGATGAAAAGAGCATCAACCGGTACATGCAAGCCCGCCTGGGCTTTGTTGTTAAACAGATTCGCTGTTGGCTATCTATTGGTGATTTCACGCAATGGCTTCATCGAACAGTGCTTTGCGTTTTCCTACGGTTGGAATTTGGATTAGCAACGCGACGATCAAAACGGCAACCACCGATCCGTGGATCAGCCATTCGTTATCTAAAAGCGCGAATACCATGTTTGCAACCGCGGGGCCTTCGCAGAGTGCCTGTCCAACGATGGTCGACGTTTGCGCGGCCGAAAATAGATTCCACTGAGTTCCGGTAGCCGTGCCATCGATCGACAACACCCTGTCTTCGTCAGTAGCATCACGTCGAAATGCGTCCACGGCGCGCATGATCGTTACCTTGCAAAGCACGAATGCAGCAACCAGAGCGCTGACCGCCAAACCAACGCCAACCGCGGGCAGTAAAAAATCTCGTTTGGGGGCCTCATCTGCTTCGCTGATCGCAAACATCACAATCAGAATCATCAAGCATCCCATGGCCAACGCGCCGGTAATCACCTTGCCAGTCAGGACGCTTTGCCGCAGCGACCCGGGTGAACCTGAGGTAGAGCTAGAGCCAGACTGATGTGCCGTGTACGGATTCTGGACAGGATCATTCATAGAGCTACACATACGAAACGGGAAAAAACGATGTTGGTTGGATTCCCAAATAGTAGGAATCATGCAAAATGGTTCCCAATGTTATTGTTCATTGGGATGGCGGACAACAAGTGCGACTTTTCTATACCGATCATTTTGAATTGCCGCTTCCCGATGGGCACCGGTTTCCGATGGACAAGTACCGGTTGCTCAGACAACGGGTCGCGCAGAGCGAAGATTTCTTGAACGATCCGTTGTTGGTGCCACCCGCGGCCTCTGACGCTCAGCTCTTGCTCTGTCATACAGCAAACTATGTGCAAGCGGTTTGTAATGGAAAACTGACGTCAGCAGAGATTCGGCGGATCGGCTTTCCTTGGTCGGAAAAAATGGTCGAGCGGTCTCGGCGCAGTACGGGGGCGACGATCGCTGCGGCCAGAGCAGCGTTGGATGAACAAATTGCGCTCAACCTTGCTGGAGGTACGCACCATGCGTTTGCCGATGCGGGCGAAGGTTACTGTGTGTTCAATGATGCGGCGGTGGCCATCAGGTCTTTACAATCCGAAGGCTTGATCAAAAGAGCATGTGTGTTGGATTTGGATGTTCACCAAGGCAACGGAACAGCTTCGATTTTCGCAAGTGACCCGAGTGTGTTTACGGTGTCCATTCACGGCGAAAAGAACTTTCCACTCCGCAAGGTCGCCAGCAGTCTGGATATCAACTTGCCCAACGGGACGACGGACGCTGAGTACCACGGGGCCGTCGAACATGCCATCGGGAGGGTACAGGCGAATGCCGATAATTCTGGTTATATCGATTTGGTGATTTATTTAGCAGGTGCTGACCCTTATGAACATGACCGGCTGGGACGGCTTTCGTTGACTAAGGCAGGGCTCCGCCAACGAGATGAAATCGTCATGAAATGGGCGAAAAACAACGGAATCCCGATCGTTGTGGTGATGGCAGGTGGGTACGCGCCAAATGTACAGGACATTGTCGATATCCACCTAGCTTCGCTTTTGGTTGCGAAGAATACCTATCGATAACGCCTTGGTGCGCTTATGATTTATGGGTTGATATGTTTTGCAGGTGAGCTCCAGGATTGCTCCCAGCCTATGAGGAAGGGTTCGAGAAGATGAACTCAATAACCGATTTGTTATCCAAAAGCAGTGATGGGAATGTTGGTGAAACCGACAAGCTCTTTTCTGCGATGTACGATGATCTGCGACGACTCGCTGGCCGGTTTCTCCAAAACGAACCGCTTCGGAATCGTTTGAGTAGTTCTTCGTTGGTTCACCAAGCTTACATGCGGATGGTGGACCAGTCGCGAATCAACTGGCAAGGCAAGACACACTTCTTTGCGATCGGGGCCACCGTGATGCGCCGGATACTGGTGGATCATGCTCGCAAGGTTCATTCGCTGAAACGTGGTGGTGGATGGGATCGTCGGCAACTGACCGATGACGTAACCTTTGAGCTGAGCCGCGACAGTGATGTCGTTGCACTCGATGACCTTTTGAAAACCCTTGCGAACCTGAATCCTCGCCAAGCCAAAATCGTTGAACTACGTTTCTTTGGTGGCATGACGATGCGAGAGATCAGTACCGAGATGAGCTTGGGCTTGAGAACGGTAGAAAAAGAATGGGCGATGGCTCGAGCATGGATGCGTCGCGAATTGCGAAACGATGCCGGCGTTCCAGACGAATCAGATTCGTCAGCAAAGAGTCCCACGTCGGTAGAAAATAGCTCTAGCTGAGACTTGGCTCAATGGACGCTGCTGAGTACGCGCGCATCAGAGAGTTGTTCCTCGCGGTGGAAGAACTTCCCGCTGACGAACGGATGCCTTTCCTGCAAAAGCAGGCTGAGGGTGATTCGCATCTGATCAATGAAGTCCTCTCCCTGTTGAACGAGCATCATCCTGAGTTTGCTCGCATCGAAGGCGAAACCGCAAAGCCGGTTGGCCGTTCGATGATCGATACGCCCGCGCTGCCAACTGCAACGGGAACCTCACGATCCGGTCCTAAATCAAAATCGCCATCAAAACCATCCAAGCAGGAAACCAAACGAGGCGCTGCGCCGTCCGGTGCTCAGGTTACGCAACACAGCGCCCAACGCACACACGCGTCGCCCAAATACCCAGCTGGTGAGTCCGACGACAAGCGATCACGACGATCTTTCTGGGACCAACATGAAAGGCATAACCGCCGATGGAATTCTGGCTGGCTTTGGGTCGCCGCGTTGCTGCCAACCGCGATCGTCGGTTGGCTGACCTATCGTCAGGTCGCTGCTAGTCTTCGCGGTGCCGTTGCCAATGAGTTGACCGTGATCGCCAATTCGACATCCATGGCTGCACAGAAATTCTTGGATGACAAAGCCAGTTTGGTGGCATCTTGGTCACGCGAGCCAGAAATTCTCAAAGCCATTACCGAAATGGTCGCCATTGGCGAGCAAAAGGACCCTATCGAAAAGCTAAAAGCTGCTGAACAGCCCGAGATCATCCGAACACAGCTTCAAAAACTATCGGGATTCGAGACTGTAAAATTCGTTGTCTGGAACCGAAGTGGGATGCTGTTGTGTTCCTGGTTGCCCGATCGCTCTGATTTTGGAATCCAAGTCACCGAGTCAGGAGCCCGCAACCACATTCGAGTATTCCAAGGCAAATCGGTTCTGTTTGGCCCTGCACGACTCTCAGAATATAGCGATGGGTTTCGGCCAGAAACAAGCGAGCCTGTGATTGCGAACATCGTGCCAATTCGCAAGGACGACGGCGAAATCATTGCTGCGATGCTGGTTCGCGGGATTGAGACGTACGAGCAATTTGACAACATCTTTCGCGAAGTCTCCGAATCAAGTGGCTTTGATGCCTATGCTGTGAATTCGTCAGAGATCATGGTCACCAATAGCCTTATGGCACTTCAAAACTCCAATAGCCTCTCTCTGGAACTACAGAAAGAAAGCGTGGCTGTGAATTTGCGAGTCACCGATCCCGGAACTGAAATCACGCCTGCGAATATTGGTAGCTTGGTTCCAAACGCGACGGGTCGCGAAGATATCGATCCCTTTCTGGCATGGCGTCGTGCCCAACCGTTAACCGTATCCTGTGCTTCGGTGACAAATCGCGAATCCGATGTCTGTGTTTCGCCGTACAACAATTACGCCGGCGAGACCGTGGTCGGAGCATGGGCCTGGAATCAGAACTGGGACTTGGGTGTTGTCGTCGAGCGCGATTACGTCGATGCCTTTACACCAGCAAGAATCGTTCAACTTGGTTTTTTAATTCTAGGCGGGTTGCTGTCGTTAACCGCGTACTTGGCCGCGGCTCAATTGGCAAAACAATCAGCCAAAACGCATGCGGCTCTGCATCCGCTGGGACGCTACGAACTCGTTGGTGAACTTGGCAGTGGTGGCATGGGAGTCGTCTACAAGGCTCGACATAAACAGCTGGGGCGCGATGTAGCGCTCAAGGTTCTGCGTAGCGATCGTCGAAATCGAGATGATCGATTGAGATTTGGACGCGAAGCAAAACTGGCTGCCTCGTTGAGCAATTCGCACAGTGTGCAGATTTATGATTACGGACACAGCGATGGCGGAGAAGCGTTTTGTGTGATGGAATTCCTGCAAGGGATCACGCTGTACGAGTCCGTGATGCGAAGCGGCGCGCAGAGTTTTGGGCGAGTGCTGTTTATATTGCGGCAGATCTGTGACTCGCTTATCGAAGCACATGAGTCGGGATTATTGCACCGGGACATCAAGCCGCAAAACGTCATGCTGTCGCTAGACGCTTCTGTTGGTGACTGGGCCGTCGTATTCGACTTTGGGTTGGCAAAGCCGGTGAATCCAGATGCCGGCTCCTACCAAACCGCCGAAATGGTCTGGGCGGGAACTCCCATGTACATGGCACCGGAGCGATACCGTGATCCTGGCGGAATGGATCCACGATCCGATGTCTATTCAATCGGCTGCATCGCGTATTTCCTGATTTCTGGTCGACCTCCGTATGTGGAATGTGATCCAGAATCGCTATTCGCGTTGGTGCTGAGCGAAGAACCGCTCAGTATGTCCATTCATCGCGACGCCGATGTCCCACAAGAATTGGTCGACTTGGTCAACGGCTGCATGGCAAAAGACGTCGATGACCGCTTTGAGTCGACACTCGCATTATCGCGCCGAGTCGATGACTTACGCGAAAAATTCCCTTGGACTGTCGAACAAGCCCGAGAATGGTGGCAGTTGCACGGCAACGACCCTGACGAGTAACACATTTTGGAAGCCCGACGCGTCAGTTTTGGGTTGCGCTTATACGCCAGACATTGATTTTTGGTAACCCGAAGCGTGAGCGAGGGACCGCGTCAAGATAGGTTGTCCCTCGCTAACGCTTTTTGAAGTTGCGCTTTTTAAGTAGGCCGGACCGAGCAA
>CAYNNP010000245.1:0-9869 GCA_964398215.1 uncultured Pirellulaceae bacterium
AAAAAACCACAGACTCTCCGGTCTCGATGTGCGTGGGGTGCGAACTGGATGGGTTCTACACCATGGTCAAAACGAAACACACACGGACGCAATCCACTGCTCAACAAAAAGGCCGAAGGCGCAGACGATCATTCAAGCCGGTACACGCGTGCGCCTTCGGCTACGGGTTAAACGAAGCAATGCGAGCGAGGGCTAGAACTGGCTAAATAGCCAATATCGGTTCCGTTCCAGCAACGGCCTGTTGCGTGAGGGTAGGTGATCCTACAAACTTAGACGTAACTCTTTAGGATTCCTGGAGCAACCTTATGCGGCACCCCGCGCTATTATTCATCGCAACGTTTTCATTGACGCTTACGTTCTACGGCTGCGGTCAAAAGCAGGACACTGGCCCGTCAACTGACCAGGTCAAAACTCCACCGAAAGATGACAAGGACGCACAGAAGGTCGATGACGACGCGAAGCCCACTACAAAAAAAGCAGAATCCAGCGATCCTGGATCGGCCGACATTGCTGGCCGTATCACACTCGGCAGTCCAATTCCCGCGCCGCGCAAACTCTCAATCACGAAAGACGTCGAGACCTGCGGCGCGGCAGACACAATCCAAGACATCACCGGCAAAGACGGCGGCGTTGCTAATGTTGTCATCGAAGTCAAAGGCGTCAAAGGTGATTCTTTTCAATACACCGATCCAAAAGACGGATACGTGATGCGGCAAAAGGATTGCCAATTCAAACCCAACTTGCTTGTGGTCCCGTTCGGGAAAGAAATCAAGGTCTATAACGATGATCCTGTTGGCCACAATGTGAACACTGGCGACTGGAACCAAATGCAACCAGCTGGCCCCGACCCAATTGTGCGGCCTGTCGAAAACAAGGCTCCGACAAAGATTGGTTGCAATATTCACAGCTGGATGGAAGCCTGGATCTACCCGGTCCAAAATCCATACTTTGCCGTCACCGACGAACAGGGAAACTTCCAGATCAACGGCATTCCACCGGGCAAGTATCGCGTCAACATCTGGCACCCTTCACTCGGACGAAAAACGGAACGCATGACATTGAAAGCTGGTGAATCCGAGCAGCTTGACCATGAGTTCACGATTAAATGATGGATCGAACTCAATCAATAGCGCTGGCCGTTTTCGCAATCGGCCTTTTAGTGTGCCCATCGACTCAGGCACAGGAGTTGGCCGCGTTAGGAAATCCAGATTCAACGCCGAATCCCAAAATGGTTGAACTTGGTAAGACGCTGTTTTTTGATGGGCGACTTTCGGGCGACGCGACAACAAGTTGTGCAACCTGTCACGATCCATCGAAAGCGTTCACCGATGGATTGCCGTTATCCAAGGGCTATCCTGGCACGAAGTACTTTCGCAATTCACCGACGCTAATCAACACTGCCAACCAAGCTTACTTTTATTGGGACGCAAGACTTTCGGGCGACGATTTGCCCGCGTTGATGCGAGACCACATTGCCGAAGCCCATTTCATGCAAGCCGATGGCCGATTGGTAATCGAACGGTTGCGGCAGATTCCGGAGTACGAAAAGACGTTCAAGGCGGTTGCGGGTGGAGAACCGTCTTACGGAAAAATCCTCAATGCACTGGCAGCCTTTGTCAGTTCGCTACGCAGCACAAACGCGCCGGTCGACCGTTTTTTGAGCGGTGACAAATCCGCACTCAACGAGTCCGCCAAACGCGGTTTGGAACTATTCAGAGGCAAGGCGAATTGCATTGCCTGTCACAATGGCGCGATGCTGACGGATGGAAAAATCCACGCGACAGGGGTCCCTGAGAACAAGCAAGTGTTTTCCGATCCGGAACGCCATATCACGTTTCGCAGATTCATGCGAACGATTGGTATCGGCGAGTGCGCGACGTTGCGAATGGACATTGGGCATGGCTGTGTCACAAAAGACAAATCGGATGTCGCCAAATTCCGAACGCCAAGCTTGCGAGAAGTCGACCGCACCGCACCGTACATGCACAATGGCATGATGAATACGTTGCAAGAAGTTGTTGCGTTCTATAACGCAGGTGGTGGCACAGCGGATAACAAATCCGACAAACTCAAACCGCTCGGCTTGGACGAAGCTGAACAATCTGATTTGGTGGCGTTCCTAAAGTCGTTGTCGGGCGATCCAATCAAGATCGATCAAGTTGATTTACCAAAGTACGATGTTCGCGAACTTGGGAAGTTTTAACGATGATGCGAACGAATCGAGTCTCGCTCTGCATGCTTGCGTTGCTGCTGGCCACACTGGTCGGATGCAATGAAGCAGAGAAGCAACGCCAATTAGCAGCCAAGGCCGCACAGCAAGCGGCCGCAGCCAAAGCCGAAGCGCAGGCAGCAGCAGCTCAGGCCAAAGCCGATGCGCAAGCTGTAGCACAGCGGGCCGCTGATTTGCATGATGCTACGTCGACTGAATCGTCAGCGGCGAGTGACTTTCCAGCATTGGCCGCGTTGCCTGCCATTCCTGTCCCGGCCGACAATCCGATCACGGACGCCAAAGTTGCACTTGGCAAACTTTTATTCTTTGACGACCGGCTCTCTGGTGATGTTGGCACGAGCTGCGCGTCTTGTCACGATCCGCGGCTTGGATGGGGTGATGGCAACGCTCTTTCACGCGGCTATGCAGGGACACAGCATTGGCGGAATTCTCAAACCACCATCAACACCGCTTATTTGAACAAACTATTTTGGGCCGGCGAATCACCAAGCTTGGAAGCCCAGGCTCACAGCGCGATTTCAGGAAACCTAGCGGGCAACGGCGATTCGGTGATGATCGAAGAACGTCTGGCTCAGATTCCTGAGTACGTGACGATGTTCAACGAAGCGTTCGGAGGTGACCGACCACTTTATGATCACGTGCTGAAAGCGATCGCATCGTTCGAGCGAGTTGCGTTGACATCCAGCGATAGCCCGCTGGATCAATACTTGGCGGGCGACAAGTCCGCGTTGGGCGAAGAAGCACTTCGTGGAAAGGTTTTGTTTGAAGGCAAAGCGGGTTGCATCCAATGTCACAACGGCGCCTTGCTGACGGACGAAAAGTATCACGACTTGGGATTGCCCGAGAATCCTTTGTTCACAAAAGATCCGCTTCGCCAAGTCGCCCTGCGGTACCAACACTACATTCGCGGCGTGCCCGAAGAGATTTATCGCACTGCGAATACGGACTTGGGTTTGTACTACACCACAAAACGGATTTCCGATCAGGGCAAGTTCCGCACGCCGCCGCTACGATACATTTCCTACACCGCGCCGTACATGCACAACGGAGTACTCGAAACACTGGAAGATGTGATTGAGTTTTACGATCAAGGTGGCGGGGACAGCAAAGCCAAAAGCCCGCTGCTGAAACCGCTGAATCTGACCGAAGACGAGAAATGGGACTTGCTGGAATTCTTGGAGTCGATGAGTGGCGATGAGATTCGGATGTTGCCGCCAGAATTGCCCAAGTACGCCGAAACAGCAAGTTGAACTTTCGTGCAAGCACGTCCGGTGATGGGCAACAGCATCTGCCCAACCAACATCGGCCTTGTCAGCGCGGCACCAACCCAATCCAAGTAAGTGCGGAACGTAATGCTCATGTAACTTTTGCACGGATGACGTGCCGCAGTTGGCGCCGCTTGGATCATTAGATTTGAAAACGAAACAAAAAAGACCTCTCATGCAAAAGCCTGACTGCCAGTCCGAATGCCATGTGCGACGGACATTCATGAAAGCAACGGCGACTGGCGTGGCAACGATGTTGCTAACCGACGTGTTCCCAGGCCGAACCAACGCACAAGATGCCGGCGCTAAGGTGCAGGTCATCACGTATCCTCGCGTCGCTATCGCCAAGGTTTCAGATCTTACCGCTGACAAGCCTTTGGAATTCAACTATCCATCATCCGACGCCGCAAATTCAAATTGCCTTTTGTTCAAACTCGGCAAACCTGCCGGCGGAGGCGTTGGCGATGACGCGGACATCGTGGCCTTTAGTGCGCGATGCACTCACATGGGTGGCGATATGTCGGGCGGATTCGTTCAAGAGCACTCGGTGTTGGGTTGCGGAGAGCATCTTTCGACATTCGATTTGACGAGGCATGGAATTTTGGTAGCGGGACACGCAACCGACCGGCTTCCACAAATCATCCTTGAGATCGCGGAAGACCAAATCTTTGCAACCGGAGTCGTTGGTCTGTTCTACGGTTACAGTGTCAACCCCGCAGCGATCAACGTTCAGGAGTCCAAGTAATGGCAGACGATAAAGACAAACCGGTCAGCGTACCGTTGCCGCCAGCGGATGCCACCGTTCATACCACTGCGTGCGACTACTGTATCGTCGGATGTGGATACAAAGTCTATACCTGGCCGCATGGTACAAGCGGCGGTGCAGCGGCAAAGGACAATGCGCTGGGCGTGGACTTTCCGGTGCAGGAATTGACCGGGCAGTGGATCAGTTCCAACGCTCACAGCGACTGCATCGTCAATGGCCGCAAGCACCATGTTGCTATCGTTGCTGATGCCGATCTGTCGGTTGTCAACAAAGGCGGGAACCACAGCGTGCGAGGCGGTTGTCTCGCCAAAAAAGTTTACTCGCCGGATGGTCCCACGGCCGATCGTCTGAAATCGCCAATGATGCGAATCGGTGGCAAACTGCAACCGGTGTCCTGGGATCTTGCTATCGGTGTGATGGCCGAAGTCAGCCAATACATCTTGGAAAAATTTGGTGCGACCGCGTGGGGGATGAAAACGTTTTCGTATCAGTACTTTGAAAACACGTACGCAATTTCCAAACTTGCGTTCGAATCGATCAAGACCCCGGCCTACGCACCACATGACAAGCCTGGCCCCGGAAACGACACCGCCGGCATCGACGACACGGGATTCAATCCGTTCAGTGCATCGTACGATGATTGGGGCAGCGCGGATGTGATCTTCATTTCGGGCAGCGACCCGTACGAATCCAAAACAATCGTCTTTACCGATTGGATGATGAAGGGTGACAAAAAGATCATCATGGTCATGCCACGCAAAACAACTGGCGCGGCTTGGGCTGAAAAGAACGGCGGATTGTTCTTGCCGATCATCCCAGGAACCGACACGATTTTGCACCTAGCGCTGGCCAGATTGATTTTAGAAAACGGCTGGGAAGACAGCGACTTTATCCAATCCCACGTCGCATCGCGTTGGGAAATCGACTCCGGATTTGGCCGAGGAACGCGCAACACGCCTTGGCAATGGCGAACGACATGGGGCAAGTTCGGTGCTTCGTTCCAGCAGTACAAAGAATGGGTGCTTTCGCAGGACATTGCCAAACTGGAAAAAGCGGCAGAGATCACGGGCATCGACGCCAAGCTTATCGAGCAAGCAGCCGAGATGATCGCCAAGCCGGTTGATGGCAAACGCCCAAAGACTTCGTTCGCGCTTGAAAAGGGCAACTACTGGAGCAACAACTATCTGAACACGGCTTCGTACGGTTCGCTTGCGGCAGTCTGCGGCGCTGGCAATCGACCTGGGCAAGTCGTATCGCGGCTGGGTGGCCATCAGCGTGGCTGGATAGGGGCGGCCAGCTACCCGCGGATCTATTCACCAGAGAAAGGCCCCGGACGGCGCAAAAAAGAGATTGATTTGGATCGATGGGTCGAAGCCGGCAAGCTGCGATTCGCTTGGGTGATCGGTACGACTTGGTGCCAGGCCATGGCGGCGAGTCAAGAATTGATGCGTTCGTTCGAGAAGATGACGTTGGGCAGTCCACACAAGATTCAGAAAGCTGATCTTGATCATGCCGTCGCGACTTTAAAGAAACGCGTCGATGATGGTGGCATGTTTGTTGTTCACCAAGACATCTACATGCGTGAACCAATGGGTGGCCAATACGCCGACATCGTTTTGCCCGCAGCGACTTGGGGCGAAGAAGACTTTACGCGATGCAACGGCGAACGACGCTTACGGCTATACAGCAAGTTCTGCGACCCGCCAGGAGACGCCAAGCCGGACTGGTGGATCATCGCCCAGTTCGCAAAGAAAATGGGGTTCAAAGACTACGACTGGAAAGACAGCAACGATGTCTTCGAGCAAGCTGCACGGTTCGGCCGTAAAGGAGTTTTGAATTATCACCCGCTGGTATACTACGCCAAAAAAATGGGCAAACGTGGCCACGATTTGCTACAAGAGCTTGGCACGCACGGCATCCAGACTCCCATTCGTTATCGCGAAAAACTAACCGAACCAGACGACTACAAAGACTACGTTGGCTACTTTGATGACCCCAATACTGTCGGGGCAATTGTCGGTACCAAACGTTTGCACGATCCTGAAATGGATTACGGTGTGCCAGAAGGGCCGACCATGCACATGAAATGGATGTCGGCGTTTGGATCGCACAGTGGCAAGGCGATATTGCACAAAACTCCCTGGGATTTGTTCGGTGATTTCTACGACCGGATCAAACCCGGCGACGATGAGCTATGGGTAACCTGTGGTCGGATCAACGAAATCTGGCAAACCATGTTTGATGATTCCAGACGCGAATACATCCGCGAGCGCTGGCCTGAGCAGTGCATCGAGATTCATCCCGATGACGCTTCTAAGTACGAAATAGAATCCGGCGACGAAGTGCTGATCACAAATGACGACGTGCTGATTCAGAAAAGCGGATTCATTGCTGTTCATGGCGACGAAGCAACGTTTTCCAAACTGGACGCGAATGGCCACATTCGCATTGGTCGCGGTGAAATGAAGGCGGTAGCGATTGTTACCGATGCCGTACGTCCAGGTGTCATTTGGACCAACGCGTTGGTACCAGGATCGCCAGCCAACAGCTTGGTTCACCGCGTGCCAGATCCGATCACCAACCGCTATCGCTTCAAACTTGGCAAGGGCAAGATCAAGAAGGTCGGCGAATCACCCTACAAGAAAGACTTCCAGCAATTAACATTCGCGCCAAGAACCGTGGTTGTTTGATTTTTCCAAAATGCAGGCCCGTCGTCAAAAACCGAAAGCCTGACGCCCGCATCCGCGAGATCGTCAACGAAGACGCGGCTGTGCGTCAAATCCTGATGCTCACCCGCTAAGTCAGCGTTCGCGCCATTCGATCGACAAGTCTGCGAGGTCAATTGCCGGCATGAAGATACCGATACGGTTACCATCGGGATGAACAAACCACCAATTACGGTCATCCAACAAATCGGACGAGAATGGCGGATCACCAACGGTGTCCTCGTCCATCAAAAAATCAAACAGGTCGCGAAATTGGTCGATGTTATCACCCGGCACAAAGTGTCCGTGGTATCGCGGGAAGTCGTAACCAACACGTTCAACCCGACCGACCTCAATGTCACACCACAAAACTCGCGAGTTGTCGAACGTTTCAAACATACGCGAAGTGTACATCGTTTGTACGACGATTGCCAAAGTTGGGTTTGGCGAATTCGCCCGTCATGGTTCGTTTTTGTTCTTGCCAGAAAACCGCAGTAGAAGCGCTGGTAAAAACACCATGTCTGCGAACAGCGCGCTCGTGATCGTCAAGATTCCCATGGTTGCGAAAATTCGATGATCACGCGCATCGCTCACGAGTGCTGTGCTGAATCCGATCACCAGGACGAGCGTCGTGATCACTAGCGCCGAACCGACACTCACAAACGACTGCCTGAGCGCAAGTTTTGCATCCGAGGTCGTGCGCCTTTCTTCTTGAAAACGGGTCATGAAATGAATCGTGTCGTCCACCGCGATTCCCAAGCAAACAGTAAACGCGCAAACGCTCACGATCTCCAAGTTTTGCCCAGACACTAGCAACAAAAATCCTGTTGTCGCCAACGGAAACAGATTTGGTATGACCGATATCAAACCCAAGCGGATTGAACGATAAACGAACGTGAGCACCAGAAAGATGATCAACGACGCCGTGCCAAGACTGTACGCAAGATCGACAACGATCCGGTACAAATCTCGCCATCGCCAAATCGCGTTGCCACTCAGCTTGATCGTGAAGTCAGGATGTTCGCTTGAGAGCAATGCAATTTTCTTTTCCAGTCGCTCAAACACGCTACCGTATTTGGCGATGCCTAAATCTTGCAGCCGAAAGACAACCGATGCGCTACGACTTTCTGGATGATAATAAGCCCGTTTGAGAGGCGGCGGCAGCAGCTCCAGCATCGACATTCGTGTTGACGCTTCGCCCTCGCCAGGTAGCGCATCAATCAACCTCACAATTGAAAGCGGATATCCAAGCAACGGTTCTTGATCCAACACCGCGTGCACTTTCTGAATCGCTTCGGCAATTTCGGCGCTTCCGTCGGGGCAATTCGCATTCCATCGCAAGCTGACCTGAGCCGTCTCCATTCCACCAAGAGTCTTGTCGATGTGTGCAAGTGCTTGAGCCGCCTCGCTGCCGGATGCCAAATTGCTGGTCAGACGTTCGTCTGGACGTAGCTGCAAAGTAAAGAACGCCAACACAATCGTCGATACAATCGCGATCCAGCTAAACGTGCGTGGTTTTTTTAGTACAAAATCAACGATGCCCGAGATGCGACCAATGTTTCGGTCGATCACGTTCTTGCCGTAACCGATGTGGACTCGGTTTCCTAACGGCGTCGCACAGCATAACGGGATGACTGTGATGACAGCGACAAATGTTAACCCGACACCAATCACGCAACAGTAACCAAACTCTTGGACGACTTCGTGACGCGCAAGCACCAACGAACCAAACCCGATCGCGGTCGTCAGCGAAGTCAGCCAACAAGCCAAACCGACTTCGCGAATCGATTTTTTGGCAGCGTCGGCGGCCGACATTCCTTCGGATCGATGCTTGCGAATCTGCACCATCATGTGGACGCCGTCCGTAAAACCGACCATGCAAAGCAGCACCGGCACAATGACGGAATTGAACGGGTTGTCGTCCCAGCCGATCAAGTGCAATGCGCCCAGGGTCCAAAATACTCCCAGCGTTGGCGCCAACGCAACAATGAACACGGCACTCAAGCCGCGAAACAAAACGAGTGCGAACAGGACCGCGATTGTGTACCCGATCGCTTGATACTTGAACTCGTTTTCTCGCGTGCTAGCCGCGCGGCTTAACCGAATGGGAACTTCTCCCGTGACCCGAAATTTCATTTGTACGTTCGGGAATGCGCTGACGGCTTCTGCTGCGGTATCACGCAGCAGGTCAGTGCAATCAGCGTCATCCGTAACGTACAACCAGTCGATCTCCACCATCAGCAACGTAGTTTTTGCGTCTTCTGACAGCAACTGGCCAAGGACCAGCGGATGTTCGCGTGCGCGAAGCTTGGCTTGTTGAAAACGCACCTCCGAAGCGTTACGCGATGGCAATATCGGCTCGGGCAAGCCGAAGATGTTCATCATCGGTGCGAGATCCATCCAAAACACGCGGGCAACATGTGGAAGAGCTTCGATAGCGTCCACAGCCGATCGAATTGCTTCGGCGGAATCGGGTGTAAAGAAATCATCGCACTGAGCGACAACAATCACATCGCCACTCGCAACCCGAACGGTTTGAATGTTCGGTGCCGATCGAAGTCGTTCGTCTTCGGATTCGCTAGTTTGTTGGTTGCCGGAATTAGTCAGTTGCTGAGTCGGCTGAGGAAGCAACAGATAGGGATCGTAGTGTCCAACGAAAGCAACTCCGGTCACACACAGAATCAAAAAAAACGTAAGCCACCGATGATCGATGATGAAGTCAGCGATAAGGCCAAACCGCCCAAACAATTCTGCTTCCTTTTCAGTGGCACGTAATCAACAAGAGCAGCATTGTAGTGGCATGCCAAGAATCCAACAGCCCAGACGCTGCGGTTCGGCCGCAAAGTTCTTTCAGTGGTTTGCGTGGCATGTTTTTGTGAGCCGATGGGCGATAGCCCCGGTTA
>CAYNNP010000246.1:0-9816 GCA_964398215.1 uncultured Pirellulaceae bacterium
GGCACGCGGCGTTTTCAAATGATTCGCTTGGGCACTGGAAACTCAAGTGTGAATTTCGTACCGCGGCCAATCTCACTTTGGACGCCAATTCGACCGCCGTGGGCTTCGATGATCTTTCGCGCCGTCGGTAGCCCAAGTCCCGAACCGCCTTCCTTCGTTGTGTAAAACGGTTCGAACATGTGCAGCACAGTGTTGTCGTCGACCCCGCGACCGGTGTCGATTAAATCCAGTGCTACACTGCTGCGTGATGTGTATGTGCGAACTACCAATTGCCCACCGGCATCCATCGCCTCGAGTGCGTTTTTTACCAGGTTCATCAAAGCGGCTTGCAGTAGATCGCTGTGGATCTGAATCGCAGGAAGATCCGTGTCCAAGAAACGTTCAATATCAATCTCACTTGCATCAGCCTGAGCCTGGTAGGCACGCAAGACGATTTCGATTTGGTCGTTCAGGCTGCCGGGAACAAGATCCACGTCACGAAGATGCGCGTATCGCAAAAAATCCCTTAACAGTCCTTGCAGTCGATCACACTGTTGCTGAACGATCTCGACCCGATTGAGTGATCGATGATTGTTAGCGTCATTGGACTCCTCAAGGTCTTCACCTAGCAGGTCGATATTCATTCGAATCACTGCCAACGGATTTTTGATCTCGTGCGCAAGCGACCCTGCTAATTCCGCAAGGTCTTCGTATTGAGTACGCAGTTGTTCATACTGTGGAGAGTGTTTTTCAGTCATGACTTTCTCAAGGCCGAAGCGTTTGGCCGCCGTCGATGCCAAGAATTTGCCCGGTTGCCATACTACTTTGAACCGCAAAAAAGAGTACGGCGTCCGCGATGTCATCGGGCTGAGACGGTTTTGGCAACGGGTAATCCGCGACCATTTTGTCGATGTTCCAATCAGGTATTCCTTCGCGAATCCAGCGACTGTCGATTGGGCCGGGACAGACGGCGTTCACGCGAATCTTGGGAGCCAGCGAACGGGCCAGCGATTTGGTCATCGTGTTCAACCCTCCCTTCGTTGCGCAGTAACCCACCGAAGAACCCGCACCTGTGATTCCAGCGACTGAACTCACATTCACGATGGAACCACCATCACCGGCGGCCAGCAATTCTGCAGATGCGCGGGTGACGAAAAAAGGTCCTTTTAGGTTCACAGCCAACATCCGATCCCACATTTGTTCTGTCAGCCCATCCAGGTCTGAGTGCGGAACAAAATTGGTCGTTGCGGCGTTGTTGACCAAGGCATCCAGTCGGCCAAATTCTGACCGAACCTGTCCCAACATGGATCGAACTGCGGAGTCATCAGAAACGTCGCACTGAACCAACAAGGCTTCGACACCGATCTGCCGAGCATCCATCAGCGTTTGGTCAGCGTCAGTTTCACTACGCGAATAGTTGACCACAACGTTGTAGCCACGTTTCGCAAACTGCAATATGCAAGCCCGGCCTACTCCGGTGGCAGAACCGGTTACCAAAGCAACCGGTCGATCAGAAATACTCACCGCTGGCTACCAAATCCTCACGCGGTCTTCGGGTGCCAGATACAGCTTTGCATCTGGCTTGATCCCGAATGCTTCGTACCACTCGTCCATGTTACGAACGATTCCGTTGGCTCGATATTCGCTAGGACTATGTGGATCAACAATCAAACGCCGCAACAATTCCTTTTCCAAATACAGCCGGCGCCATACCTGTGCCCAGCCCAAAAAGAACCTTTGATCGCCTGACAAGCCATCGATCGTAGCGGCAGGCTTTCCTTCAAGCGAAAGTTTGTAAGCCTTGTATGCGACATTCAATCCACCCAAGTCGCCGATGTTCTCACCCAAAGTCAACTTGCCATTAACGAAGTTCTCTTTGACAGGCTCGAACTCGTTGTACTGTCCAACTAAAGCATTTGATCGTGTCTCGAACTCTTCACGATCTTTCGTAGTCCACCAATTCCGCAGGTTACCGTTGCCGTCGTACTTGCTGCCTTTGTCGTCAAACCCGTGGCTCAATTCATGGCCGATCACAGCGCCAATGGCTCCGTAATTCACCGCATCGTCAGCAGCCATATTGAAAAATGGTGGTTGCAGAATCGCAGCAGGGAACACAATCTCGTTCATCACGGGGTTGTAATATGCGTTGATCGTTTGTGGCGTCATGTGCCACTCTGACCGATCGATTGGCGCCCCCAGTTTGTCCAGTTCGCGGTGATGTTCGAAGTACGAAGCCGCTAGCATGTTGGTTGCCAAGACATCATCGCTACCGATCTGCAGCTTGGTGTAGTCCTTCCATTTATCCGGGTAGCCGATTTTGGTTGTGAACTTTCCAAGTTTCTCGAGCGCCTGCTTTTTCGTTCCTTCGCCCATCCAGTCCCGAGTATCGATCCGTCCTGCAAAAGCGCGTTTTAGGTTTTCGACCAACTCGTTCATTCGTTGCTTTGCAGCTGGCTTGAAGTGCTTGTCAACGTAGATCTGGCCAACTAATTCACCCAAGATACTGCCCGAGACATTCACCCCACGTTTCCACATGGGCTCTTGCTGTGTAACGCCACTGACGGCAGTGCCATGAAACGCAAAGTGTCGTGTTTCGATTTCTTCTGAAAGCGATCCAGCGTAACTATTGATGACTCGAAAGGTCAGATAGTCCTTCCAAGTTTGAACGGGCACATCATTGAACATTTTCCCGAACGCACGAACAAAACTAGGTTGGCGGACAATGACTTCTTTGACTTCTCCCATGCCGACCGTCTCAGCCATGGCAAACCACGACAAACCACCTGCCATCTCGTCAACTTCGTTCACTGTGTGTTTGTTGTAAGTCTTCACCGGGTCGCGGTTCTCGGTCTTTGTCCAGTGAACCTTGGCAATTGATTTTTCCAACTCAAAAATCGCTTGAGCAGCTTTTTCAGGGTTCTCGTGATCCACGAACTTCAGCATGTCCGCGATAAACGTTTTCAATTCTGCACGCAGCGTCTTGTAACGCTCTTCATCTTCCAGGTAGTAGTCTCGATCCGGTAGCGTCAGTCCACTCTGCGTAAGATAGGCCGCGTACTGATCGCTTTTCTTTGCATCAACACTGATGTAGGGAGCAACAGGAGCTCCGACACCGTAAACATTCAAGCTACCAATCGTGGCAGCAACCGATTTGTGCGAGTCAATTTTATTCACATCATTCAGCAGACTCTGAATCGGCTTGATACCAGCAGCGTTCCGGGCTTCGACATCCAAAACGCTCCCATACAAATCGCCGACTTTCTGAGCAGGAGAGTCTTTTTTCGCTTTTTGGTTGGCGGCGGATTCAATCAACGCTCTGACTTGAACTCGCGTCTCGTCATCCAGCACACTGAAGATTCCATAGTTGGATTTGTCTCCAGGAATCTTCGTTTCTTTAAGCCACTTTTCGTTGGCGTACATATAAAAGTTGTCGCCAGCTGATACGTCCTTGCTAAACAGGCTTGTATCAATACCGGATACTTTTGGCTCCTGAGCGGAAGCAACCGACACGATTGCGGTCGCCAAACAACAAAAGACAATCGATCTTATTTTGTTCACAGAAATCACTCTAATAACGTGGACTGATTAGCTAGCTTGGCCGCGCACATACCACGCCAAACCACAATAACTTCGTTCAATCGTCATCGTATCGCCTGCGTGACTCGATGCAATGCCCGGCGCATTGGATTCTTGGATGCGTCCCTTTATTATTGACTTCGTATTCGAGGTGCGCCCACGGTTGCGTTGATCGAAGTAGGTTTACGGCAGTATGGACAGGTCCCAAACCAGCCCGGTCGTGTCCGCGCCTACGGAAACGCAGTGACGCTGGTCCGGAGAGACCGCTAATGAAAAGACTGTTCCGAAATGTCCTGAGTATTGATGAACGAACTTGCCCGTTGCGACTTCGTAGACGATGACACGGCCGTCTCCTTCTGCTGTCAGCAGATACTTGTCGTCGGGCGTTAACTTTACATCTCTGACCAAACGATACGCCTGTTTGCGTCCATCGGGTAAACCAAACTTGCGAACGACCTTGCCCGTTTGAACGTCCCACAAGATGACCGAGTCTTCGAGATTGGGCGAAGCAAGATCACGACCGTTTTTACTCCAGCCCTTGCGGGTGCTATGTCCGCCGGAGACAAACTGTTTTCCATCGCTTGTAAAGCAAAGACTCGAAGCACCTCCCTTTTTGATCTTGACCAAACGCTGCAACTCACCGTTTTCAATATCAAAGAACTCAACATGCGTTGTGGCTGCCATGTTGGTTGAAGTGGAAAATGCAACCGTCTTTCCGTTGGGCGAAATGCATGTTGTTTGTACCTGCGTGTATTTGTCGTCCACCGTACTAGTGAACTTAGCAAGCTGGCGGGTGGTTGCGCTCCGTTCCCAAACGCAGACGTTTTTTTGATTGATTGATGTGGCAAATCGTTGGCCATCACCTGAACAGCTAATTCGTGAACTATAGGAATGTGCGGTGCCAGGTGACTGCCACTGGGTTTCGCCAGAATCAAGATCGCGGAGCTGGATCGCCGCGCTGTCGACGGTCGCCAATAGATCCGATCGCGGAATAAAGACACATGAGACTGCCCACGGTTTTTCGTGTTTGATCTTTCGGAGCTGTGCACCGGTTGTAGCATTCCAAATCCGTGTCGTTCCATCTCCCCCGGCCGTTGCCACGGTTTTACCATCATGCGAAAAACTGCACCCAAAGGCCCAGTATCGATGGCTTGCCGGCACGTTTTTTTCCATTCCCTTATCAACGTCCCAAAGCCTAGCGACATTGTCTTGCCCACCTGACGCCAGCGTCTTTCCATCAGGAGAAAAATCCAACGTTTCGATCCACGATTGATGTCCATCCAATTTGTGAACGATCTTTCCCGATCGAATATCCCAAATCCAAATTCGGTTTTCAGTTCCCGCGCCAGCCAAGTGCTTGCCATCAGGCGAGAAACACAGTGTGATCAATTCCTTGTAGTCGTTGTTGTCGACGGCGGGAATCTCCATCGCGATTGTCGGTTCGGTCGAATTGAATCGATAGACTCGTAGCTTGCGGTCCTTCAAGACGGTCGCGAATGACTTTCCATCGTAAGCCACGGCGAGCGCGCGGCCGTTGAACTCCGTTGGCCGAGGTACCATGATGGTTTGAGCTCCAGCGTCGCCGACGACACCGTAGGCCATCACCTTGATCTCTTCCTCAATCACCGATGTCGCGATCAGTCTATTGCCATCGCCGCTAAATTTGAGATCAATGATTGCATCGCGACTTCGCCATTTTCGATCCAGCGGTTCCATGTCTGAAACGTTTGTTTTCGGTTGGAACTTCCACAATCGGATTTCCTCGAAACCGCGAGACGAGTGAGATACGGTTGCCAGCACACGAGCGTCTGGGGAAAGCACTTTAAAGTAGGTAAGATTGCGTTTCTTGGGGCCAGGTATCACTCGACGTTCAGGGTCATCCAGAGGTTTCGGCGGATGCGAGGTCGGATCTAACAAGTTCCACAGGACGAAATCGCCAAGGTTCTTTTCGTTCGGTCCGACTAACATCTGATCGCTAGACAATCGCAGCGTCATCAAACCCTTGATGTTTTCACTGCGCACAAGCTGTCCACTATCGGGGTTCCAAACGTAGAGCGTGTCATTCGAAGTTGACGTCAGCAAACTTTCATCACGGGAGAATCGTAAGTTATGTACGCTTGATCCATGTCGCAATCGTGATGTTCCCAGCCGAGCAACCGCGTGTGGCGGCAATGGATCACCATGCAGATCGCGGCTCTGATTCGAGGCGACGTCTTGCGAATGACACGAGTGCGCGAGCAATAACCCAATCAGAGCACATCGGCAAAGAGTAAACATGTTTCTGATCACCTTGAGGTGTATCGCCGTGGCACATGGCGATGCAAGCGAAGAATTAGAAACGAAGGTATGGACGCTGAGGTGTTGGTGTCACAGGTTGGAATTGCGTGCTGGAAGTCTATCCGACCGGCGAATCATTTTTCCAAGCTGCGTTTTTCGGCTGCTTGATAGATTTTTGCCAAACGAATCAGCAGCGGTTCAAGCTTTGCGTCATGCTCGGCCTCAGTAACCGTGCCTTTTGACGCGCGCAGTGCTTCAACTTGCTGTTCGATTTTTCGTCGTTGAGCGATCTCGTCTTCGTTGAGCCGGATCTTGTTGTTGGAAGTCGATAGTCCGAAATCTTTTGCAACGCGACCGTCCAGCGAGGCACCGTCTTTCGCCTTTCCAATCGGCCTGACACCTCGAAACATGTTCGCAGGTGTACCCCGGCCATCACCGTTGTCGTCGATCAAAGCATGCTCGCTCTGCAGCCGTGCTTCTGCTTCGTAGAACTGCCCCACTTCTGCCGACGCCCGCAGAAATGCTTCGTGAATGCTGACTTCATCATCGTGATCAAGATCAGAATCGGGAGACGCAATCGCTTTTGTGAAATAGCCACCAAAGCGAGAGAAATTGAATTCATTTCCGTTTCGGGTTGCCGTGACCACAACCCGGTTCTTTCCCGAAAGTTGATTGATGAACGGCGCGCTACAGGATGCACAGTTAACAATTGCGATTGGGCGCTGCACGCCATCAAGCCACTTGGATAATTGCTGAGCCGATATATCGCGGCCGCGCAGATTGAACTTTGCTTGTTTGCCAGAAAACGTTCCATGGCCGATCATGACAATCCAAAGAGGCGTCGTGCCCTTTTTGTTTTGGGTGATAACTTTTTCAAGCTGATCGATATCCTTGGTGTCCGAACTTTCGGTACCGATTAGCGTCAGCGTGACTCCCGTGGTCTTTGCGATTTTTTCCCAGTCACCAACCCACGCTTTAAATTGATCTCCAAACTCGGCGTCGCCATCGGCGCCTTTCACCAAGACGACGTGCGCATGGGAATCCGTGTTTTGACCAGAGACCGTAACGGTTTGGCTGAGAATTAACGCGGCAACCAATGCCAATGATTGAATGATTTTCATGCCAAACCTTTCCAACGTCGTAGACCCCATTCAGTGCAAAGGCACAGGACTGCCAAGCATAGTACCCAAGGCCGATGCCAAATCGGATACACCCAAGTTTCTGTTACAGGTATTTTTTTGTCGGGTAGTTCGGTGACAAATTGATCCAATCGATCTTCGCTGACAACTTCACCGCCCGTTTCATTGGCAATTCTAGTCAGCAAGTTGCGATTCAACCGCAAGTCTTGGAATTCGGCAACTCCTGCCTGGACAGTCCAGCCAGTCGACGCCGTCCCAACGTCGCTGCCATCGGCCGCAGAAATTTTTGCCGAGACTTTGTATCCGCCTGGATCACGTGACCAATAATCAGCTTTGTAAACACCTGGAATGTTGTCGTCAGCTTCCGCAACGATTTCGAAAGGCTCTTTGCCAAGTCGCGTAATCTCCAGTGTCACAGCCGCGTTATCCAGAGGCAAATAATCTTCGTCTCGCGCCGTTGCAACGATCGTCACCGGTTGGCTTGGGTCGCTGCCAGCGTCAACACGTATTTCGGCTCGGCGCGGAACTTCGTTGACCAACCAACGGGTTGTCTGACGCCACATTTGTGCGGGATCATCGCGGCCTTCTTTTTCGCGGCGCATTGACCAACGCCAAAAGTCACCGATTGGCATCGCAGCACTTCGGCCTTTACCGAACCGCTGCACCACCAAAGCGGGATTCGATTTGTTTGTTGATTTGTCGCTGACGGTCGCCAAAACCGAAGCACCAGGCTTGGGGTCACCGACTGCATTGATCGTTGAAAACGGTGGCATGCCTTTCAATCGATCCTTTTCTGCCGACTCGTTGTCTCGCAAACGAACCCACGGCTGCAACAGGCCCTCTCTGGTGATGGCCAATCGGAAGGCGCCGGGTTTGTTCTCGACCGTCTTGCGGGGAGCATAGACGGGCGCAAGTTCGCCGAGTGGCGAGTCTGCAAATTCCTTGCCAGCGAACGATTCTTTACCGCCAAGGAACAACAACCCACCGCCTCGAGTGCTGACGAAACGACGAAGCAATAACATTTGGTCGGGACTAAAGAACTTTGTTTCGACGTCATCCAAAATAACGCCATGGTAAGCGAACAATTCATCAGCCGATTCTGGGAATCCGTCGCTGAGTTCTTCTGATTCTTTCACGCCCAAACGAATGATCACAGGTTCGTCGTACTGCTGCGCGGCTTCCTCTTCGTCGTTGTCCAAACCTTGGAAAAGACGATTGGTTGAATTGACTGCTTGGTCGCGGAAACTGAACTTAGGTTCTTTGTTGGCAATTCGCAGCAAGCCGACAAGCTGAACTTCGGCGTCTTCTTGCAAGGCTCGACGCAGGAATTTGAATTCCCAGTTGGGACGTCCGGCAACATACAGGACTCGGTACGGCCCATGTTTACGATCAACCGCTACTACGCGACTATTATTGGCGATCGTTGCTTCGGATGTCTCGGGTTTGGCTTCATCCGGTTTAGCTGGCTCGAATACGGAACGTTCGGACTCGCTGAATGTCACGACGTTATAAAAGTTGACACCACTTTGTTCTGGACGAAACCGAAATGTAACTTCGCCTTCTGGTTCAGACTCCGTAGTTGAAACCGTTTTTTCCTCAATCAACTGTCCGCTTTCGTCTCGCAATTGCACAATCGTAGCGTCGCTTTCCATGCCAACGGAATCAACTTGTACTCGCAGTGTCGTTGGCGAAGTCTCAAAGTCGGTCTGTTGCAAGCTAACGTCGGCGATCCGCAGGTCTCGGATCGGTTCATCATCGCTTGGTAGAACTGGGTAAAGCGGAATTCCTAGCTCCGACCAATCATAGTCCGGAGGCATATCGGTCAAGTTACCATCGGTGAATAGCAAAGCTCCTGCCACCGGTCGATCGGCCAACCTTTCGCTTAACGACTGCAGGCTACCGGTCATCGACGACACATAGCCTTCGCTAGAAAGCTGGTCGAACTGATCCACACGTTCCAATCGTGAATCAAATGCATAGGATCTGACATCGAATGCTTGCGCCAACCGAGTCCGCCAATCGTTTTTATCCTCAAGTAGCTGTGCGACTTTTTCGCCACGGCTGAGCGATTCAGTCGATGGCTTTAGTCGCATGCTTTGGCTATTGTCAACGACAATCGAAAACACGTTTGCTTTGGGGCGCGGACGAGTCCCCGAACGCATTGGTTGCAGAAGACAAATCGCCAGCAAGCCAATGGCGATCAGTTTTAAAATCGCTGCGATCAGGCGTACCGGTGGAATCGTATTTTTAGCTGAATAGCTCCACGCGACAGCACCTCCGATGATCAAAAATAGAATCACGCTCGGTACGATCCACGACGGAGCGCCGAACGTAACTCCAGCGATATCGTTACTGGCGAGCAGCGCCATGGGTTCAACGTTTAGATGCATGTTTACCGACCGCTGCCTAAGTTCTCGTAGTACTTGCGGACAGCGTCAGAGAATTGATCGGGAACGGGGTCGCGATCAATCGGTACCAGAGCGTTTTTCTCTGCTGATCGACGCAGTAATTCTTCTTGCACATCACGTTTGAGTTCACGCAGCGGTTCGGCAATCATCTTTTCAACCAAACGCCATTGCGGTTCCTTGGAATGACGTTTCAGTTCCAAACGCACTTCACGAGCCCTGTCTCGAATTCGAGAAGCACGTGATCGAATTTCTGGATCCTCGACCATTTCTTCAACGTCACGCAGGCGATCCGTCCACTCGCGGAACCCGTCTCCAGCAATCGGAGATCCTGTCGGCCCATCGGCGGCAATCCGGTTCAGATTCAACAAACCACCGTCACCGCCAGAATTCGATCCAGCCCGTTGTTGGCCCGGTTGTTGACCCGGTTGTTGTCCTGG
>CAYNNP010000247.1:0-9658 GCA_964398215.1 uncultured Pirellulaceae bacterium
TCGGTCCCTCGCTCACGCTTCGGGTTACCAAATCAAGCCATCCGAATTCTGGCCAACCAATATTCTAATTCCAAAATTGGTTGAACCACCGTTCAAGTGTCTGAGGCTGAGTTTCGCTTTTTTGCATGAAGTTTCGCAAGGCCTGTAAGTGGCGGCACGGCCCTTTACGCAATCCGTTCTTGAAATGATGCGAACAACCGCATTTGGCTCGTTTCATCAGTCCGTCTTGATCAATGATCATTTCGACTTTTCGATTGCCAGCATGACCCGTAACGACTTGCAAGCCAGATGGAGACTGTTCGTTTCGGTCCACGGTGAATTTGATGGTTTCCAGTAGTCGTTGGGCATGCATCGTTTCTGGATCTGGCGCACCTAACTGGCTGGCAGTTAGCGGAGCCGGCATGACTTGTCGCCAACGATAGACACCGGCAGGCAAATCGTGGATCACTTGTCCGAGATGCGCAAGATGGTTCAAGCCCGCTGCGATCACAGGAGATTCCAAATTGATACGGTGATTCAAGTCCTTGAAGGTACATGCGGGGTCGGTGCGAAATGCTCCCGCGATGGTTACCAGGTCCACTTCCGAAACTTCCACAGGCGGTTTCAATTGTGTCAGCGCGGAGCCAGAAGTCCAATCGTTTGTTGTCCACCCACTAAGCCCCAACGTGAGTTGCATGTCACCAAGATTGGTAACCCAGAAGCTAGGCAAACCATTGCCCAACAGAAACACATGGGCGTTTTCAGCGATAGGCAGCAACCGTGCAAGCACACGTAATCGATCGCGGCCCCACACACGGATGGTTTCAGTTTTCAAACCGTCGTACGGCGTACTATGCAATTCGATCTTTTTTTCCCACGGCTCCAGCACGATGCAAACAGGTTTGCCGGGTTCCAACTCGAACCGAACAGCACGTGGGCTTTTTGCGGCACGATGGCGTTTCAGAAATGCCAACACATTATAGAGTCCCTCGCGGCTAACGGGCACTTTTCGCATCGGAAGGCTCATCGCGGATTGCAATTGCATGAATCCGCGCAGCCAACTGTTTGGCAATTCGATTTTCTCTTCACGGTGGCTCTCAGCTTCTTGCGTGCTGACATCAAAGCCCGATGGATCAACATTGAAGCGAGTATTGCGATAACTACGAAGCTGCTGAAAGTGTTCGTATAACGCCCACGAGTAATCAACGTTGGTAGTTCCAAGCTTGATATCGCGCTCGTCACTCATCGCATCACGTCCAACGCTCAAACAACCATAGCTGCTTTCGTCGGCGCTAAAGCATTCAAAGAGCAACACGTCTGGCGCGACCGTGATCACGGGATCACACGGCATCATCCGCCGCCAAAGCTCAGGGTCGCTGCGCCATAGGTAGTTGGAATATTGCTGTCGCGCCTTCCAGTAATGTTTACGTTGGCGTTTGAAGTCAGCTTCTAAGCCAGCGGGCATCACGCCGACTCTGGCTTCAAGTTCTATTTTTTGTTCTTGCCGTTTAGCGGCACCCGCCGAACGGCGCAGCGCTGACAGCCGAGCCGTTTCTTGATTTTGATACTCCTCGTATGCAGATTTATCTCGCTGCTGAAATCGGAGATCGCTAATAACGACGTCATGTAAAGCGCTGATGGCTTCGCGGAATCGAAGCGGATCTTTCAGCTGACCGTCATAGCTAACTCGATCACGTCTTAGGTTTGGCGCCAAAGAGATGGCCAGGCCGTTGGGGACACGGTTGACGTTACTGCGACGTTGATAGGCGAACGAAATGTCCATGGTGGTCCATGATGGAACGTCAAAAAGTCGATGGCGGAAAAATCGAGAGGAGTGGACGCATTACTGACTTCGAAGTGCCGACCAAGGGCGTTCACCACAGCCGGGACGTACATCCCGGTGCGGGAACCACGTTGTCTCAGTCCGCACTGGGATGTACGTCCCGGCGAACGAACAACGTCCTTGGGTAAGCATGACTAGGCAATCTCAACCACGGCGTATCGCCGCAGCAAAAAGGTCTCAGTAAGCGTCCGCTCTCCTCTCGAAAGTTTGGTGTGTTGCGAATGTACGAATGAGAACCGAATACTCAGGCCTCATTCTAGCATTTTGTTTTACCGGCGCGTGTTCAAAAAATCAATTCTGGAAATGCTGCTTCAATCGTCTTCTGAAGCTCTGGTTGGCGCTGCACCAATTGAACGACCCCTGTCAGTCCTGAACGAAATTCAACACTACGCACCGATCTGAGTGCAACGCTCAGTATCGGCAACAATTCAGTGACTTCGTCAGGATGTTCTTCCATTCGTTTGACGATCGCGCCAACGATTGCAGGCTTCTGCTTTCCGCCACGGTGAATATTCAGCAGCACCGTTGCCCATAGAAGTCGCAGCAACTTGACGTCTAAGTGCTGGGGCGTTTGAACTTGGCGTTCGACTTCGCCGCGATTGTGTTTGCTTCCGATTTGGTCTTGAAGAAAATCTGCGATCCGAAGCTGGATATCGTCATACGGCGTTTCCAACAGCCGCTGCCAATTCGTTGTTTCCGAACTCGCTTTTTCGTCCCCGATCAGCCAATCCCAACCGACTGTGCGAACATCAATGAATCGCGAATCCAAAGCTTCCAGGACATCGGTTGGATGATAATGGTTTGACGGAATGATTTTGTCCATTGCCAATTGAACCAGTTCTGCACGAACGGGTTCAGCTTCCGCGCTGCATAGATTCAAAAGCGCCAAACAGTCTTCGCGTGAACTGACCGTTCGGTTGCCCAACCACTTGGCACCAAGCCTTGAAACAGGAATGGGACGACTGCAAGCGAGTTCAACCAGATCGTCTAGCGAAAGCGAATCAGGTGATGTCTTTTCAACCATGATCTCGCAAATTAAATCCAAGACCTTGGGGTTGGCGGTCTCTAAAATTTGCAACCACTGCTGTACCGAAATGGTGTTAGCTTCGGCAGACGCTTTCAGACCATCGGCAGCTAGTTGCGCAAGGTCTGAATCATCGTTGTTCAGCCACGTCAGCAGCAGGCGCATCGGCAAAGTTTTCAAGGCGCTGGGATGGTGTTCTTTCAGCATGCCGATTGACCATTGGCGAATCGGTCGGCAATTCGCGTGGGTCAAAATCTCTAGCAATGGTTCGGCGTTCTCTTTCCAAGCATCCAGGTACATCGGTGCGGGCTTGAGTCCACTGAGCGACTTTCCGGGCGCAGGGCTCCAGCCTGATGCTGTGTAGTGCAGTATATCGCAGTGGTGGAACAGTGCGTGCATGAGACTCCAGTTGTCCAGCAGTGCAAGTCCATCAACACAATCCGCATCGGTGTATGAAACCAGCGCCAGGCTGACGGATTTGACGTATCGCTTTGGATCGGACTTTCCAATCGTGCGAAAGTATCGCCATAGACGGCGCCGCAAATACTTGCGAGTTGCAACTTTGAAAAGCTGCAGCTGTTCGCGTTGTGAATCTGAGCCATACATCGTGATGTACTGCATCGACTGATCGGTCCGCGGCATCGGTGTTTGCGTGGGAGTCCGAATGGTTTCTTCCACCCAAGATTCTCTACTGGACCAATCGTAACGATGGCGAACCTGTTTTTCGCGGCGAATGCTACGATCAAACATCACCAAGAACTTTGCCATTAGCTCGTCATCGCTCGCAGCTTCGGCCAGTTTCATCAATCGTTTGATCAGGGCCTCGTGCCGATAGTGCTTGAGCGGTCGATCGAGATACAAAAACATCAACCGCCGCGACGCGGGCCGCTTATCCTGATACCAAGTTTTTGCAAACGTGCCCAATCGATCAGCGTCCGCAATATTACAAAGCTCATCAACAAATTTTGGATCACCGTTTTCCAATAATTCTTCTGCTACCAGCCAAGAACCAGTCGATTTTCGAATTCGATTGACCACGCTTCACCTTTTGGATTCAGTCTCAAGCCCCCAATATACCGCGAGAGCTGACACCTTTGGTCTACGGAAACCTGATTCTCTTGTGAGTTATTATTTCGCTCCCATTATGCAACTTGGCTATCTTATTCGCAGCGGATTCGATTTTTTCAGGCGGCAAAGGCAGTGATGCAGCGGATGGCAATCCGCAACAACGACGCATTGGATTATCGGCACCCAACTTCTATCCAAACTCATTCAATAGCGAATCAATGAATTTGAAAAATCATCGATACGGGGTCGTCAAGCAGCGTTTGATCGTGCTGTCGTTGATGGCATTGCTAGGAACCTGCACTGCGACCAGGTCGCTGGCGGACGACAATGCGGGATTGAAAGTTGCGAAATTCGATATCGATGCAACGCCTCCCATTGGATTCCGGATGGCTTACGACCATGTCATTCGCACCGAAGAACTAGGGCTGCGATGTCGTGGTATCGTGATCATCGGTTCGGGCAAACCGATTGTACTGTGCGCTGTCGATTGGATCGGAATTGGAAACGGCGGACAAGACGCATTTCGCGAGACGCTAGCCAAAGCTGCCGGCACCAGCCCCAACCGAGTCGCTGTACACACGTTGCATCAACATGATGCTCCGCGCTGTGACTTCACGGCTGAGCAATTGTTGCACGGAGCTGGCGTCAGTGATCTGGGGCCACACGATGGATCGTTCGCAAGGGAATTGTTAAAGCGTTTGTCAGTTGCCGTTTCCGAGGCCATGCCGAAAGCATCGGACGTGTCGCATATCGGGATTGGTAAAGCGGTCGTTCAGGACGTGGCATCGAATCGCCGAATCGTGACCGATGGCAAAGTAACCGGCACCCGCTACACAACGACTCGTGATCCAAAGCTTCGCGCGTTGCCCGATGGTGTGATTGATCCGGAATTGAACTCGCTGACATTTTTCAACGACAAAACTCCGATCGCTGTGCTTTCGTATTACGCTTGCCATCCGCAAAGTTATTATCGCACCGGCGTTCCTAGTCCCGACTTTCCCGGCATCGCACGCTTCATGCGCGGCCAAGATGTACCCGATGTGCTTCACGTGCATTTCAATGGCGCAGGTGGCAACATCGGCGCTGGCAAGTACAACGATGGCAACAAAGCAAATCGGTTGATCCTGGCGTCGCGAGTGGCCAAAGGAATGAAGTCGGCTTACGAATCATCCCGCCGCATTGCTGTTTCGCCTAGCGATGTGGGCTGGACCACGGAGTCGGTTGCTTTGCCTGTTGCTGAGCATTTGGATGCTGATGAGCTGCGTGCAAACCTCGACAAATGGAACACCAAGGATTACTGGGGCAGTCCGGAACAACTGGCTTGGGTGCTGCGGTGCAAGGATGGTCACAAAATCGATATTGGTTGCCTAAAGATTGGGTCGGTTCGTATCTTACACATGCCTGGCGAATTGTTTGTTGAGTACCAACTGGCGGCCAAGAAACTACGGCCTGATCTGGATGTGATGATGGCGGCGTATGGTGAGTACGGTGCTGGATACATCGGAACACATGACGCCTATGCCGAGGGTGGATACGAAACCAGCGCTCGGGCATCCAAGACGACTTCTGGTGCAGAGGCGATTCTGATGGGTGCGGTCAAAACGTTGTTGGGTGTCGAAGACTTTGCCAGCGAACTGCCGCGCATCCCGCCCTTGTGGCCCGAATCGGCACTTGATTCATTTGCTGTGGCTGATGGTTTCGAGATGCAGCTGGTAGCAAGTGAACCGCTGCTTGGTAGTCCGGTCGAAATCCAATGGGATTCTGCAGGCGGCCTGTTTGTTTGCGAGATGCGTGGCTATAGCGAAGATCAGGATGATCTGATTTCCACGATCGGACTGCTGCGAGATCCGCACGGCGATGGGACGTTTGATCTACGGACGACTTTCGCGAGCGGACTGAGATGGCCGACTGCCATTTTTCCATACGATGGCGGCTTGTTCGTCGCGGACGCACCAAACCTCTATTACTTCAAAGACACCAATGGTGATGATGTTGCCGATACCAAGGAAGTCGTGCTGACGGGTTTTGGCACGTCGAATGTTCAAGGCTTGATGAATTCGATGCGATGGGGATTGGACAATCGAATTCATATTGCCTGTAGCAGCACGGGCGGAATGGTGGTGGCGCCGAATTCGGCTGACAAACCGGTCAACATTCGAGGCCATGATATCGCGCTGGATCCACGGACGCGAAAGTTTTATCTGACGACGGGTGCCGCGCAACATGGGATGTGCTTTGACGACTGGGGAAGAAAGTTCGTTTCGTCCAACAGTGATCACATTCAGCAAGTCATGTACCCCTACGAGCCAATCGCGCGCAATCGTTTTATGAAGGCGCCGCGAGCTCGAGTATCGATCGCTGCGGATGGCCCTCAGGCTGAAGTCTTTCGAGCGAGTCCCGTGGAGCCGTGGCGAATCGTTCGGACGCGATTGCGTGTCGGCGGAAAAGTGCGAGGACCAATTGAAGGTGGCGGTCGCGCGGCGGGGTATTTTACCGGAGCGACGGGAGTGACTATCTACCGAGGAGATGCTTGGCCCAGCGAATGGAAAGGCATCGCAGTCGTCGGCGATGTGGGCAGCAATCTGATTCACCGCAAGAAACTTTCGACTTCTGGTTTACAGTTCACAGCGAAGCGAATCGACCACGAAAGCGAATTCATTACGTCTCGCGATATTTGGTTTCGGCCAGCGCAGTTTGCCAATGGCCCTGATGGTTGCTTGCATGTGATCGATGTTTGCCGCGAGGTGATCGAGCATCCCAAAAGCTTGCCACCGGAGATCAAAAAGCATTTGGACCTGACGTCGGGTCGCGATCATGGCAGGATTTACCGTATCGCCCCTGCAGGTCACAAACCGCTCGCGACGGAAAACTTGCGCCGCGCAAAAAATGAGCGATTGGTAGATCTATTGGCGCACGAAAACGCTTGGCATCGCGAGACCGCGGCCCGGTTGTTGATCCAGCGAAACGCAACGTTGATTGCTTCGCGACTGCGGCAGGTCGCGTCAGAATCTGGTTCAGCGCTGGCACGAATGCATGCGATGTGCGTACTGGATGGGCTGAAAGAACTGGACGAACCAACCCTGATGGCTCGGTTCTTGGATACTCATCCGCAGGTACGCCGGCATGCGGTGCGGCTTGCAAGCGATCAGATATCACCTGCACTTAACGCCCGGTTGTTGTCGCTGGCAGATGATCCGTCCCTGTGGGTTCGTTATGAGTTGGCATTTGCCTTGGGTAGCGTCGACGATCCAAAGTGCATCGATGTTTTGGCTGGACTGATTCAAAAGGATCCCTCCGATCGCTGGATGCGACTTGCCGTACAAAGCGCCGTACCTAACCGCGCGGGTGAACTGTTCGCGGCATTGGTTTCCAACGCAGAGTTCTGGGAGTCCGGTGGCACGGGTTTCTTGAGTTCTTTGGCGGATCAAATTGTGCGACGCGATGACCCAGCAGAAGTTTCACTCGCGGTCACAGCAATGGGCAGCGTGCCGCCACAAGCCAATCCAACCATTCTGAATGTGGCCGGTATTTTTTTGGCAGCCGCGAATCGAAAACAAGGCGCGATTGGTAAGCTGATCGACACGCCTGCGTTGAATTCGATGCGCACAGCAGTCAAAAGCCAAATCGCAGATTCACTGAAACTGGCAATGGATGCGAATGCAAAACCCGCGGCGCGCGTGCGAGCGATCGATGCAATGCGTTACGCATCTACAAAAGAAGTCGTGGCTCCGTTGGCGGCGTTGATCACAGCAACCACGCCAGATGTTGTTCAGCAAGCAGTGATGATCCAGTTGAAACGCTTTAACGATCCACAAGTCTCGTCCGCGATCATTGCGGCATGGCCTGCGCTCAGCCCACGACTGCGTGATACAGCAACCGAAGTCATGTTTGCGCGGCAGGATCGGATTTCTGAGTTGTTCGGGGCTCTGGACGACGGAAAAATCAAGCTTTCGATGGTTTCACGATCTCGCTTGAAATTGGCCGAAAAATCAACGAACCCAAAAATCTCGGAACGCGCAAAATCGTTTTTGAATTCATCTGCTTCGCCAAAGCGTGCTGAGGTGCTAAAGCGATACCAGTCTGCTTTGACAATCGACGGCGATGTCGTTCGCGGCAAAGCAGCTTTCAAAAAACACTGCAGTGGTTGTCATAAAGTCGAAGGCGTTGGTCACGAGATTGGGCCGAACCTCGCTGCCATGAAAGCACGCGGGGCAGAAGCGATTTTGGTCAACGTGATCGACCCCAATCGAGAGGTGAATCCCCAGTACTTGAATTACATTGTGCTGACACATGATGGTGAATCTGTGACCGGCATGATCTCATCTGAGTCGGCGACAACGGTGACCTTGGAACGCACTCAGGCCGCAAAAGACTCGCTTTTACGTACGGATATCGCCCAATTGAAAAGTACTGGCGTGTCCTTGATGCCTGAGGGGTTGGAAGAAAACATTGATATCCAAACAATGGCGGACATCATCAAATTTCTGATGAACGCCAAATAGCAGAATCAATAGCATGGAAGACAACTTTTTTATCGACCCAAACTCGAACCACGAGACATTGCGCGAACAGATCGAAGCGGTGTGCGACCAAATGGAATTGCACCACGAACAGGGCTATTACTCAAAACTCCGTGTGATGCGCAGTTGGTCGGTGCACAACCCAACGATTTCAGGTCAGATCACGCGACCATCTGCGTTTCGATGGTACCTGCGTCGCGAACTAGGCAGGCTTGCTGAGCAGGGTGCGGAAGTCAAACTTGAGCGATCACGTGAACGAGTCGACTTGAATTCGCCCAAGCTTTTGGAATTGATCGACGAAAGCAAGTTTGACATCACGCGGAAAAAATTGTTCTTGTTCGGCCCAGAACGATCCGATTTGTCGATCAAGCGAATTGAACACTACACAGGTACCAACGCAGAAGACTTTCAACGACACGTGCTGCTGACGAATTATCACATGCACATGCAAGCGTTTCAGGATCAGTATCCAAAATGCATTCAACCGAATCGGCCTGATGTTCAGATGCCTGCCTATCATTATCGCAATGGTGACAACAATGGAATCACCATTATCAACATCGGCGTCGGTCCCTCGAACGCAAAAAACCTGACGGACCATCTGGCGGTGCTACGGCCGGATGCAATGATGATGGTTGGTCACTGTGCTGGTGTGCGAAATCACCAAGAGGTCGGCGACTTTGTTTTGGCGACCGGCTACATGCGTGCGGACGGGGTGCTGGACAGTCTGTTGCCGCGATCAGTACCAATCACGCCCAGTTTTGTGCTCAATCGATATCTTGCCAAGGCTCTGGAAGAATCCGAGTTGCAATATCGAATTGGTGCGGTTTATACGACTGCGGATCGGAACTGGGAATTGAATCTGGAATCAGCGCTTAGCGATTTACGTGTCAGTCGCAGCATTGCGGTCGATATGGAAAGTGCCACGGTCGCTGCGAACGGATTTCGATATCGCATTCCAAGCGCGACTTTGTTGTGTGTTTCTGACAAACCACTACACGGACAACCCAAGCTGCCCGATTCGGCAAATGAGTTTTACGAAGAAACGAAAAACCAGCACTTGGCAGTCGCAATCGAAGCCCTAACGCAAGTCAAAAGTGACTTTCCGGACGGGATGCCAAACAGTGACATCCGAGCACCAGAAGAAGCGTTGATGGAAGGACCGGTGGAGTAGCCCGAGGTTGCGGTCCTTGTCTTTACCCACAATTGCTTGGTCCAAAATCT
>CAYNNP010000248.1:0-9643 GCA_964398215.1 uncultured Pirellulaceae bacterium
GCGAGATTGGTGCTTTGGTAAAAGGCGTAACATTCGGTGGCGTCGTTAGATAGACTGGGCGGAATCTGGTGAGCGAATTACATGGACTTTCCAGGTGATGGTCTTTGGCAAACTTGTCTCTGACCACGAATTTCGTCAGCACTAACATCCAACACTGATATGCGAATCCTAACTCTCCTGCTACTTTTTTCACTCTCTACCATTGTATCTGCGGCTGATCGGCCCAACGTGATTGTGATCATGGCCGATGACTTGGGGTACGGTGATGTGTCGTGTTATGGTGCTACCGAATTGGCGACGCCGAATATTGACAAGCTTGCCAGCGGTGGACTGCGGTTCACGCAGGGCTACTGCAGCGCGTCGACTTGCACGCCGACTCGATTTTCTTTTTTGACGGGCATGTACGCGTTTCGTCAGCCTGGCGCTGGGATCGCTGCGCCTAACGCGACGGCATTGGTTAAGCCGGGCACCGAAACGATTGCTTCGTTGATGAACAAAGCCGGTTATGAAACGGCCGTTGTTGGCAAGTGGCACTTGGGACTTGGTGAAGGTGATGGGCCGGACTGGAATAATCAGCTGAAACCTGGGCCTTTGGAAATCGGATTCGATTATTGCTACTTGCTACCGACGACAAATGATCGCGTGCCTAGCGTCTATGTTGAAAACCACCGCGTGGTGGATTTGGATCCAAGTGATCCTTTGTGGGTTGGACGCAAAAAACCAAGCGCAGACCATCCGACGGGCAAAGATCCTGAGGTACGCGCTAAGCTGAAAATGAATTGGAGTCATGGACATAACAATACGGTCCACAACGGAATTGGACGAATCGGTTTTTATACCGGTGGGAATAAAGCACGATGGCGTGACGAAGATCTCGCTGACGCTTGGGTTGAAAAATCGAATGCGTGGATCGAGCAACAGAAAGACAAACCGTTCTTTTTGTTTTTCGCGTCACATGATTTGCACGTGCCTCGGATGCCGCATGAGCGATTTCAAGGCAAGACCAAATTGGGCTTTCGCGGTGATGCGATTGTGCAGCTGGATTGGTGTGTTGGTGAATTGATGAAAACACTGGATCGTCTTGAACTCAGCGAGAAAACGTTGATCGTTTTTTGTAGCGACAATGGACCAGTGCTGGACGATGGATATCAGGACGGCGCGATCGAAAAACTGGCCAAGCATAAACCGTCAGGTATCTACCGTGGCGGCAAGTACAGTATCTATGAAGGTGGCACACGAACGCCATTCATCACCTATTGGCCCAATAAGATCAAACCCGGTGAGTCTGATAAAGTCGTTTGCACAGTTGATCTTGCTTCCAGCATGGCGGCTCTTGTTGACCAAGCGGTACCCGCTGACGCTTGCCCTGATAGCTTCAACGTATTGCCAGCTTTGCTAGGGCAACCTGACGCCAAAGGACGCGACCACGTGTTGCAGCAACCCAACAAAGGACCAACGCTCGCGCTGCGGGTGGGAGACTGGAAAGTGCTTTCGTACGACAATGCGAAGCCCAAAAAGCATTTGACCTACGAGAAGAAAGCAGGCAAGTACGAGTTGTACGATCTATCCAAAGATCCAAGCGAAAAGAATAACTTGGCAAAGCAGAATCCGAAAAAGCTAAAAGAAATGCTTGCTCAATTGGAAAAGATCAAGAAAGACGGTCGGTCGCGCCCATAACACCGCGGGTGCGAGTCCACAGGTGAAAGCGATTTCTGATGGTCACTGTTTGCTCAAGACCAATTCGATTGGACGATGGTCGCTTCTCTTTCGGTCGTCTGGAAAATCTCCGTCGCGTTTGATGACGCGGCAGACGGGATTCCAGGTTTTCGCTGGGCCGGCTACAAACGCTAGGTCCAGCATCGATCCTGGATAGTTGTCTTTGCCGTCCCCATCGCGGTCGTCCCAGTTCGTGTCGATTAGCTCGGCTGGCTTGCACCATTTCCAGATGTTGTCGCGTAAGATTTCAGGCAGGGCATCGTTGCCTTTGTCTGTCGCGAACGTATAGTCCATATTCATGTCGCCGATGCAAACCAAAGCAGTCGTCGCGGACATTTCTCGCGCCCATTCTCGTAATCCGCTCGCTTGTTCTTTGCGGTACTTAGCATTGCCACGCGCCAAATGGTTGGTCACAACAACGAATTCTGTTTGGCTAGTCTTCTCCTGCAAGCGAACGTACAACGGTGCTCGATGGCGGCCATCATTCAGCGAGTGCATTTCTTTGGATTCAAGTAGTTTGAATTTCTGATTGCTGTAAAGAATCTGCAATCGGTCGTCGAACCCAGAATCCGAGTGAACGGCGTCGAAGGTTTTCCCCAAAGCTTTCTCGTAGACTTGGAAATTGTCTGGATGAACTTCGTTCAAGCAATAAACATCGGCTGCGTCCAATGCCTTCAATTCTTGTGCGATCACATTCGGATCGTTTCCGCCACTCTCGATATTCCAAGCGATGATTTTCAGTTTCGTGGAAGTTGTAGCCTGCGCCGGTTCAGTGTCTGGCACTTGTTCAGAAGTTTGGGCGGTGGTTGTCTCCGCACCCGCTTTCGATTGGCTTTGCTTGGTTGCGGGATTCGATTGGTCGCATCCCAAAAGACAGCAGACGAGGCATGCGTACAGGATAGGTTCTTTCACAGGTTGTCCGGCGTCATGGCAGAAAAGAATGAAGCGTTAGCTGCTCTAGAATAGAGCGAATGGCAGACGAGAATATACCGTAGTGGACGACAGTTGCGGCCGCGCGGACGAAGCCGAACAAATCTCGGCCGGGAGCGGCCAAGCTACTATCCTGGCTTGAAATAATGATTTGCCCTGGGGGCAACGCGTCAATGCGCGTTGCCGCTATCACTATTTTCTTGACGACCAGCGCCGTCTTTGACGCCAAGCATTTTGCCCAGTGCGAGCGCCAAGATGGCAATTGCACCTGAAAACAGAGCCCCCATCTTTGCCGCGCCTTGCAGTTCAGGCTGCTTGAACGCTTGGCCGCTTACGAACAAGGCGACCGTAAGTCCAAGGCCAGCGACCACGCCCGCGACCACCAAATGCTTCATTTGCATTCCATCAGGCAACGGGAATTTGAAAAGTGTACCGAGCCATGAAAAGAACGTGATGCCAACGGTTTTACCCACTAGCAGCGACAGCAAAACAATCCACGTTAGGTTGTTGATGTTGGAGAACTGGACGCCTGCATTGGCGAAAGCAAAAAAGAACAATCCGAAATCCACGAACCCTTTCATGTCATGTTCGAAATTGTTCAGCGTATCGGTTTCTTCCGTAGTGACGTCATCGCGAAAGATTCCTTCATCGCGTGCTGGGCCAGGTAGAAAAGGAACGATTGGAACCAGTGCCAAAGCCGGGTGAAGATTAGCGCTGTACAGTCCCCACCAACTGAATGCTCCGCCAAATAAAATGTAGGGAATCCAGCTATGCACGTTCTTCTTTCGCAAAATGAAAGCGAGCGTCATGCCTGGAATGATGAACAATGCGTTCAACCAGACCGGCGCGTCGGTCGGATAAAAAATCGCGATGATCATCAACCCAATCCCATCGTCAGCAACCGCCAGCAGGAGCAAGAAGCTGATAGCTGGGTGGCCATTGCCAAACACAAGACGCGCGATCAACCATGCGAGCGCGATGTCCGTCGCCGTCGGAATCCCCCATCCGCGCGCCCAGATCTCTTCGCCCATCTGATAGTTCAGCAAAAAATAAACACCGACCGGACCAAGCACACCACCGATGGTCCCGAGCAGAGGATTGATTGCCTTGCTGACCGGGTTCAACGCCCCACCGGGCAAACATGCCTCGGCAATTTCCTTGGCGGCAATGCCAAAGAAAAGCACCATGAATAGATCGTTCACCAAAAAGTGCATCGACAGGTAATGCCGCCACCCGTGACCATGGCTGCCAGCATGATCCTTCTCGTGTTTCTTTTGGTCCGATTCCGACATGCTGTCCGATTCATGATCTGTCAAATCATGCTGGCCATCGTCGAAATTCACGCCATCCTGATGCTTTTCTCCCAGCACCAATGACGCGGTATCGTGCACTATCCGGTGGTAGGTATTTGGCGCAACATTGGCCATCACCAATGCTACGAGCACTCCAAGGACAAGGGGGATTGAAAATTCTTGGAGCAAGAAAATGAACTTGTTGCCGTTGCCGCCGTGATGATCAGACATGGAGCTAGCAGGTTCCTTGTAAGTTTCGTTAATATGCGCGACATCCAATGCCACTGCTTTTGGCTGGCAAATATAGCCGCTGAACCCGTTCACGCTCAGGCCACTTTGCATAAGTCGAGTTTCACGCGATAAATTTGCTTCATCACAACGCTCCAAACCAGCATTCGGCGATCCGCACGAGCCTGCTAAGGTATGCCGATACGACCGAATAAAAATCAATTTGATACGTAGGGACTGAATCGATGCATCAAGACGACCTGCCAGCTGAAGCGATCGGCGAAGACGAAATTCAACGCCCCCAGCCTGCGGATGACCCCATCACCCGAGTGGACTCTCGCGACTTGTATCAAGTCATGCGGCGAACGATCCAGCGGCTGGAAAAAGACGATACGGCCAGGGGTGATCTGAAGATTCTGTCGCGCACAATACGTGAACTTCGCTACGCATTCACGGTTTTCCGGCCATATCGTCGAAGACGAAAAGTCACGATTTTCGGTTCCGCTCGAACCAAACCAGACCACCCGGAATACCAAGCGGCTGTGGAACTGGGCAAGCGAATGGCCGGGCATGGTTGGATGGTGATCACAGGAGCCGGCGGCGGGATCATGGAAGCCGGCCATCGCGGGGCAGGACGTGAAGCTTCGATGGGTTTGAACATCATGCTGCCTTTCGAGCAGAGTGCGAATCCGTATATCGAAGGTGATCAGAAGCTTGTGACGATGAAATATTTCTTCACTCGCAAGTTGATGTTCGTCAAAGAATGTAGTGGTGTGATCTGCTGCCCAGGTGGTTTTGGGACGTTGGACGAAGCAATGGAAACGTTGACTTTGATGCAGACTGGAAAGCAAACCATGATGCCTTTGGTACTGTTGGACCATGAAGGCGGTTGCTATTGGAAGGATCTGGGCACGTTTATCGACAAAAACTTGCTGGATGGCGGCATGATCAGCCCCGACGACGTTCGGCTTTACAAGATCACGAACTCAATCGATGAAGCAATCGACGAAGTGCTCGGTTTTTACAAGGTGTATCACAGCATGCGGTACATCGACGATTGGTTGGTGTTTCGGCTGAAAGAAAAATTGTCCGATGAACAACTGCAATACTTGTGCGACAACTTTACCGACATCCTGCATGACGGTTCATTCAATCAGCGAGAAGCCTTGCCAGAAGAGACCAGCGAGCCTGACCTGGCGCACTTGCCTCGTTTGCATTTTCACTTCAATCGTCGATCGTTAGGACGATTGCGAGTAATGATTGATTACATCAACGGTCGAGACGGATAGTTGCCTTTGCTTGCATTGACAAGACGTCTGGCAACGCTCGCTTTGGGTTTGGTAAGCAGTCGTTAGACCAACCGAAATGACTTCAATTGAATGCGAAAGGAATCGCGATGCCCACTCATGAGCGAAATGTTTGGATTGTCAAGAAATGGACGATCGTCCTGCTTGTTGCCTTCGCCGGTATTCTGACCGTTTCTCAGATAGGCTGCAGCATGCTGGCGACGGTGGCTCATGTTGTCGGCGCCGATATGGTGCCCGCTGAGTACGACGAACTGAAAAACTGCAAGCTGGCTGTTGTCACGATTTCAGATAGCAGCCAATACAGTGACGATGTGTCCGCCAAAATGCTTAGCCGCAAAGTTAGCGACGTGCTATTGAATAACGTGCGCGGGGTTAGCCTGATCCGAGAAGAACAGATCGAGCAGTGGCGTGATGAAAACGGCTGGGACACATCCGATTTTCTTTCCATTGGACGTGGGGTCAAGGCAGAGAAAGTTCTAGGAATAGAGTTGACCAACCTTCAATTGCGAGACGGAAAAACGATGTACCGTGGTCGGTCAGATGTGAATCTGATTGTGATCGATGTTGAATCGGGTGATGTCGTTTACCGCAAAGAAATCGACGAGTATTCCTATCCTGTTTCGGCAGGCCAACACACAAGCGAGACGACGGAAGTGAAATTCCGCAAGCTTTACCTGTCGATGCTGTCGCGGCACATTGGGCGACACTTTCACAAATACGATCACACCGATTTGTTCGCAAGCGATGGTGCGCTTGCAAGCCAGTAGGTTTAGCTAAGCGGCGACAGTGGGCCGAGGACGTATTGCGTGCCGGAACAGCGCAAACGCCTCTTGTGTGTCGCCAAGGTTACGCAACCAATGACCATGTTTACTGGCGTTTGATGTTCTGGCAATTGCAGCGTTTGCTCGGTCCGGCCTACGGAAAATCGCTGCAGGTTTAGATTTGCAGAGCGGAACGGATTTCGCTGGCAGCGGTTTCAATTGCCGATTTGCCAAATCGATCTGCCACTTGTTTGCATTTGTCCACGACGGCTGGCTCCAGGCACGATCGCAGTGCCGACTCAAGTCGCTTGTCATTCTTGAGCCAACAGCCGACGCCCAGCCGCTGAATTCGTTCGGCATGATCGAATTGGTCAAAGGCCATTGGGCGGATGACTTGTGGTGTACCTGACGCGAGCGCTTGTGATGTGGTGCCAACACCACCATGGTGAACAATCGCCGCACACTTTGGCAACAATTGCCCAAGCGGTATGAACTCTGCAGTTTGAACACAGCTTGGCAAGTCATCAGGAAAGTTATCACGGTGCGTTGAAAGCAGGATGCCAGGATGCTGGATTCGCTGACATGCCTTGGCTGCGATTTCAAAGAATTCTCGGCAGTGGTGGTTGGCCGTCCCGGCAGTAAAAACAAAAGGGCGACTGTCGATTGATTCCGCCAGTGTGTTGTCGCCAAAATCCTGAAGTGGAAATCCAGCATGTACCAAACGCGGGCTGTACATCGAGGTTTCGGGAGCGAACCACTGTGGATACATCGCGACAATCCGATCCGGCGAAAGCCAATAGTCCTTGAGGATTCGGCTAACCGGTTCAAGACCATGCTCGCGCCGGAATGCATTCAGTTTGCTTTTCACGACAGGATCGACACCAAAATGATCAGCGACCCAGTACATTCCGCGGACCGCCCACGCTGGACGGCGGACTTCAAGTTTCCATGGTGTCAATTTTGCTGGCGAGCTGGGGACTCGCAAAATCGCAGGGGCCAAGTGGATGTCGACCAGCGGTGTTTGGGAATCGACTTCACGAAAGACTCTTGAACCCAAGTCGAGCGGGTGCGATACAAGCACTGTTTTGCCCGGCCGATGTTGACTTTGAATCACATCAAAGTGCTGGCGCATGAAATTTTCCACCACCCAACCAAGTACCGTTCGCGCGCCGGTGATTGGACGCCAAACATTCGCGTTCGCCAATGTCTTGTCGAATTCTTCGGTGGTCAATAACGAAATCGGTCGAAGGCCCGCACTAGAAGCAACATCAGCGTACGGCTCAGCAAGCGAAATGGTGACATCGAACCCATCGGACAACAATTGTTTGCCGATCGCAACCATCGGGTTCACATCGCCGCGTGAACCTGGCGCCGACAGAATTGCGAGCGGTTTATCGCTGGATGTTGTAGTCACTGATTTTTCGGTATGCGGTTGCGCGACTGACACCCAGCAGCTTTGCGGCTTCAGGCACATTTCCGTTGGTGCGTTTCAGTGCTTTGGAGATCAATCGTTTTTCCCATTCGTCGATCCGCAACGTGTCCAAGCGGCTGATCCCGGCATCTCGTAGTCCCAGTTCATCGGCTTCGATAATCGGACCGTCCGTCATCACCACGGCGCTATCGATCACGTTCCGCAATTGACGCACATTTCCAGGCCATTGATATTCCAGCATCCGGTTCAAAGCATCGGGAGTCAACTGCAACGCAGGGCGACCATGTTGTCTGCGGAAATGCTCTAGAAAATGATTGGTCAGTCGTTCAATATCGGATCCACGATCTCGAAGCGGTGGGACAAACAGTTCAAAAACCGACAGACGATAAAACAGGTCTTCACGAAACTTTTTTTCGCGTACGAATTCAGCAAGATCACGGTTCGTTGCTGCGATGACACGCACATCAACCAAAACTTCTTCGCTCGCGCCGACTGGCAAGAACGGGTGACCCTCCAAAATCCGCAACAACTTGGCTTGGCCCTCAAGTGTCAATTCGCCAATTTCATCTAAGAACAGGGTGCCGGTGTGCGCCTGCTGGAACCATCCCACATGATCTTTGTCGGCACCTGTAAAAGCACCTTTTTTGTGTCCAAACAATTGACTTTCGATCAGCTCTGCTGGGATCGCAGCGCAGTTGACTGTCAACATCGGCTGCGCCGAACGCTTACTGCTTCGATGAACGGCCCTGGCGACAAGTTCCTTGCCCGATCCACTCTCGCCACGAATCAGAACGCTGCCGTTGGCTTGCCCGACCCGCGCGATACGTTCTTTCAAGTTTTGCATGACCGGACTTTCACCAATCAGTTCATCCGTGTCCGCGCTTTGGCCGGCCAATCGCTGGGATTTAGCGCGCATTGAATCGTGTTCCATGCCTCGAGCCAAGCCCACGGCCAGCAATCGACCAGCGGCAACGGCGAGTTCAAAATGCTTTTCCTCGAAAGCCGGTTCCGATCGGTACAGGTGCAAAACACCGAGGCTCTTATCAGCTTCTTCTAAGGGCACGTAGATCGCATCGGACCAGTTCTTTTGCGCCCGTTTAACGATTTTGGAGTCTTCGTTGTCGGACAATCCCGACGTGTCGTTGATCCAGATCGCTTTGCAATTACCGACAACGCTCTTCAGGACCAAACGATCAAGCTGAACATTATTGGCTTCCTCTAATGGAAAAACCTTGCGAGGTTTCTGTTTGCCGTCACCGGAATCAAATGTCAACGCAATCACATCGGCGCCGGTTTTGCCGCGCAAAAGCTGCAATGTCGTTTCTGCCACGTCGTCAGCATGATCATGACGAAGCAGCGAAAGGCTCAGTAGATACAAGTCGATCAGATGTTCAGGATCTGTTAGCTGATCGATCGAATCCTTTTCTTCCACAATGTTCATGGCCATGTCATGCATGACCGTTCGGCTAGATTCGTCTTCTATCGAGGTATCGATTTTGGGTTCGACTAGCTGCAATTCGGTGCTGCCGATTCGCAAGGTCGATCGATCTTGCATCCGCGCATGCATGGCTTTTTGGCCGTTGATGAACGTGCCATTGCGACTGCTGGTGTCGCGCAAGTGCCAGTTTCCGTCCTCGAAATAGATAACGGCGTGGAAACGTGAGCTAACGGGATCAGACAAAATGATTTCACAATTTGCTCCACGACCAATGTGCATTGGACGATCAGGGTCGAGTGCGAAATGTTTACCTTTGTCGGATCCGCTTTGGACCGAAAGATAAGCCACCATAAGTGAAATCAGATTGAAAGGACACGATCAGCGCGATCTGGAAAAGTTACCACTAGTGTAGTTGAATTTTGATGAGTTCGCATAGCCAGCTGTGAACGGTGATAGGGCAAGTCAGTTTTTGATTTCTGGGTCATTTTGGTAACCCGAAGCGTGAGTTTTGGAGTTGCGCTTTTGCAAAAATGTATCAA
>CAYNNP010000249.1:0-9622 GCA_964398215.1 uncultured Pirellulaceae bacterium
GCCGCCGCCCAAGCCGCCGCCGCCGCCGCCAAATCCGCCACCGCCAGCTTGGCCGCCGCCACCGCCGCCGAGTCCGCCACCACCGCCGCCCAGTCCGCCACCGCCACCGAGTTGAGCGTTTACGGGGACGCCAGCGAATGTCGAAGGTAGTGCAATGGTCAAAGGACGATCGGTCAGGTTACGAACAATCATGTTCGCTTTGGTTGCGTCTTGTGGAATGTACTTCACATCGATTTGACCAGAGTCGATCGCGGCGAAAAGCTCCGCTTGAACTACATCATCACCTTTATCCACGCCATCGGCTTGGAGTGGTGAAACTGCAAGCGCAAGAGCGCCGATTGCAGCGAACGAAAACATTTGGCGACGAAGTAGTGACACGAATAGGTTCCTTTTCATGGTTTGCCTCAATGAGGTTTTGGTTGATGACGGAAAAGTCGCAAGTCACCAACAACACGTAAACGGGTTTAGCCAACAATCCGTGCGAATGATTGCTGGCGATCCAAAATCAACGAGGAGGCGCGATCACAATCGATCCAACACCGCGCTAGCAGTGGTTCCCCTGGAATCGACCGGATACCCGTTCTGTAGATAATAATGATACTTTGCCGACACCCAGGCTCCAAGTAGAAAGGGCTTTTGGGCATAAAAGTGCTCGGTTTTCGGATGAAAACCGGAAGAATCGGCACTTCAGGAGTTGTCGGCCGTAAAATTCAATCCACCGTTGGCCGCAGCGAGCAAGCAGCTCCTGGATCATGACGAGCTTTATTATGCGCGATTTGGGCAGAAAACTCAGCCTCAATCAATTTGTAGAGCGTGATCGCGTGTTGCTCGCGAAGCCCGGCTTGCGTGCGTATTTTGAAGAACGTCCACCGCCCGACGCGGTGAACACTACCGTTATCAGGCTTGCTGAATTTCTGCATGTCACAGATTGAAACCACATCCGCTACCAAGAAATATCGTGAACGATGCGAGGACCGTGTTGCCGTCATTCAGGCTGACCAACGCACTGTGATTGTTGTGGCTGACGGTGCTGGCGGAACTGGGGCTGGTGATCTTGCGGCTGAATCCGTGATTGGCGAGATCGAATCTAACTACGCAACAATCCACTCTGCAAACGACTGGGCTGATTTGCTCCGCCAGACAGACATGCAAATCAGCGTCGGTGAATCAACTGTCGTTGTCGTCGATGTTCGACCATACGGAATTGCAGGTGCGAGTGTAGGCGATAGTCAGGCTTGGATCATTAGAGATGGCGAAATCGCAGATCTAACAAAAAACCAAATCCGGAAACCGCTAGTTGGATCGGGGATGTGCCAACCGGTAGCATTCAAACACCAACCATTGGCCGGTTTGTTGATTGTTGCAACTGACGGACTCTTTGATTATGCGAAACGCGATCAAATAATTCGTTTGGTTGGGCAATCCGAATTCTACGAGATTCCACGAAAATTCATTGAACTGGTACAACTGCCTTCTGGCGAAATGTGGGATGACGTTGGAATCGTTATTGGTCGAAACAAACCGCAACATCGAACGAAAATCAAATACGAAATCTAGCGTCAAGTCGACCGATCAAATCGCGATGATGGGGTTCAACACCGGACGCTCGCTGCCATTCAGGATGAGGGAGTCAGTAATTTTCGGCCGAATCCACCGTCTGCTTCGGCGGCTTCGTTGCACAGCAATCGGATGGCACCATGTTGCGTTGCGTTTGCCTGCAGCGACCAAAGAGCGGCGCCCTTGTTGGCAATGTGCAACTTTTGTGAATCATTCATGGCTTCAAAAATTCGCACGCACAGCTTGTTCTGGTCTTTGATGCCAAGCCACAGAAACAGATCCGTGTCGCCCTCGGTCATGACTTGCCAATGCGAATCGTCCGTTGGCTTTCCAAGTCCGATACCGAACTGTTGCAATTCCATCCGTTCGGTGTCAGAGAGTTGAAGTCCCCCGGGTTCGTTGGTCAGTTGTGTATTCAAGAACTCGCGTGTTTGGTCCTCGCGATCCAGCACCGAAACGATCTTGTGAACGATTTCAGTTTTTCCAGTGACAAGAAACTCGGCCCAGCACAAATCCATTTCGCCGGGTGACTGGATTGAATGCGGCAAGTACTTTGCGTCGCGAATGTCTTGTGGCGGATCCAAAATCAGGTCGATCGCCTGTCGCAGCGGTCCACTCACGTCGCTTTGTTGTTGACGTAAAGTCGCTGCTGCGGCCGGGTAGATTTCTGCGATTCGAACGAACATCAACATGATCGTTGGCTGTTGCGAAAACAACTGTTCGCGTACTGCATGCTGGAGCGCCATGCTCACGGCTTCGGCATCAAAACGCCGGTAGATACCAGAAGCAACTTCCGCGAACTTTGCGGCGTCCTGATCCGCTGTCGAATCGTCGGTCGAAGATGAATTGTCAGGCACAGCAAAGCCGATGGGAGCGCACGGAGATCGTTGAAAAATCCTATTGTAGGCAACCGACTGGAACTCGTTAGGCCAACGGAAGCTTTGACGCTGAATAAACCTTTAGAAACAGCATCCACCAAAATCCGAAAACGCCGACAGAGTCCGCGAGTGGCGCCGCCAAATCTACGAACCGAAGTTGACTTCGATATTTCCATCGCGTTCTCGGACGGGGAACACTTGCTGCAACGGTTGCCGATTGATGGTTTGGATTCCGGTCTTCAGTTCGTATTGCCAGCCATGCCAAGGGCATGTGACGCAGCCAGCGGAGACTTCGCCTTTAGCGATCGGCCCACCTTGATGCGCGCACATTCCATCAATCGCATGCAGTTGGCCGTCGTGCCGAAAGATGGCCAGGATCTGTCCGCTAGCAACTACCTCGATGGCGCATTCGTCTTTAATCGAGTCGGATTTGGCGACAACGGTCCAGCTATCTTGGGGCGTACCAGAGTCGTTTTCGTTGGGTTTGTTGGACATCGATTTGATTCTGGCAGAGTAATTGCTGGTGTGTTGGGATTGATCGTGCGAAAAAAATCATAGCGCGACCCAGTCGCTGCCGATGAAAGATTCGTCTGCGTAGATTTTGCAGGCTGCGTCGATGATGGCGAGGCTAGCAAACCGCGCTTTACCGTACGTCATCCATCAGGATGCGGCCCAGACGAATAGTTGGCAAGCGGCAATGAAAAGAATAGCACGACGCAAATCTCGAAACACACGTTTTCGTCCTCGCATAGAGACTCTTGAACGCCGTCGCGTACTTGCGGCGGCAATCGATCTCGCAGCGATCAACGGCCGCGTTTTTGACGATTTTACTGGAAATGGCTTCGACCTGGGAGAAGAAGTTTCGGGGGCATCGTTGCAGCTTTTTCTTGATGATGGCGATGGAGTTTTTGAACCTGGGACCGGCGATACATCCGTCGGTTCGACCACCACTGACGCCAATGGCAACTACGATTTTGGTGGCTTGACCGTTGGTAACTATTTTGTGTTGCAGCCAACGCAAAATGTTGCTGGCACCCAGTTGCAACAATCGGTTTCACCGTTGATCACGATCAATGCGTCGGATGTACAAGGGCAAATTTCGACATCGATCGACACGTTTGACACGGGCACACAGCAGGTCAACGACATTAGCAATGATGGAACTGCAGTGACTTCTGTTTTGCAAACTGTCGACGCGATTGGAGGTGAAAGAGATCTGGCGGTCAATTTGACCAGCACAGACGCCAACAGCGAGATCGAACTCTCTGTCAATTTAACGCCAGGCGCGTTGTCGTTTGACTCGCAGCGACAAGGCGACGGTGTCTTTTCAGTTAGCTGGGACGGTATCGATGGTGATGCGAACAATATCAACGATGCGGGTTTGAACGTGGACCTTAGCAACGGCGGTTCCGCGCAAGGTCTCAGTTTGCAAATCGGAAGTGACGCGGGCGGCAATGCGACGATTCGGCTGTACACTGACGACGGAAATCCTGGCACAGCGAACCGATTCAGTTCAGCAACGATTCCGATTCCGGACACTGGTGGTGGCGTCGGCACGGCGGAGTTCATTCCTTTTTCGTCATTCATTGCCTCGGGTGGCGGAGTTGATTTGACCAACGTCGGCGCGATCGAATTGGTGATCGACGGACCCGCTAATACAGACGGTCGCGCGGAGCTGGTTGGTGCTTTAGAACCGACGACATTTGCAGCCAACTTTGACAATTTTGAAACTGCGGATTTGGCTGTCAACAAAACCGTCAACGACACTTCACCCAGTACCAACCAAAATGTGACTTTCACCATCACGGTCGATAACAATGGACCAGACATTGCGACGGGGGTGGCCGTTACCGATCAGTTGCCAGCGGGAATCAGCTATGTCAGTGATTCGCCTTCGCAGGGGGACTACGATCCGTTAACAGGTATTTGGACCGTAGGCACGATTAACAACCAAGAGGCAACGCTATTGCTGGTTGGCCTTGTCACCAGTGCGACGGCCGATGTGATTACCAACACTGCGCAAATCACTGCATCCGATCAAATGGATCCCATTGCGAGTAACAACCAAAGTTCCGCGTCGTTGACTCCCGAACAGATTGACATTGGAATCAACAAGGGTGTAAGCAACCTCACGCCAAACACCGGCGATATGGTCACGTTTACCGTTTCTGCGAACAATATGGGCCCCAGCAATGCGACCAATGTGGTGATCGCGGATGTTCTGCCAGCGGGTTTGACATTTGTCAATTTCTCGGCCACCAGCGGTAGCTACGACGTGGGAACCGGGCTTTGGACTGTGGGCGCCATTAACAGCGGAACGGCGGCAGTGTTAACGCTGGTCGCAACCGTTAACACCAATGGCACGGTGACGAACACGGCATCGTTCAGCAGTGCGGATCAAACGGACAGTAATCCGGCCAACAACCAAGATTCTGTAAGCATCACGCCTGCGCAGGCTGATTTGTCGTTGACTAAACAAGTGAACAGCAGCGCCGCTAATGTTGGCGAAAATGTGACGTTCACAATAACAGTTTCCAACGCGGGGCCTAACGACGCGACGGGTGTGGCCGTAACGGATGTGTTGCCCGTTGGATTGTCATTCGTCAACGCAATTCCTGCGGGGGCGTACAACCCGGGCAATGGCATTTGGACAGTCGGGAACGTTGCCAACGGAACAAGCCAGACCTTGGAACTGATTGCTCGTGTTGATTCCATTGGCGCGCAGATCAATACAGCACAAATTTCTGCTGCAGATCAGAGCGATCCTGACAGTACCCCTGGAAACAATGCAAGCGGTGAAGATGATCAAGCATCTGCGACGGTTACTGCGGCGACCGCTGACCTTTCGCTGGAAAAGGGAGCCGATTCGATCAGTCCGAATGTTGGTGACGACGTTACCTTCACCATCGTTGTATCCAATGCAGGTCCTAACAACGCCACGGATGTAGTGGTCTTGGATGCGATCCCAGCAGGGTTGACTTTCGTGTCCGATAACGCCGGCGGCGCTTACAATCCGGTCACCGGGCTGTGGAATGTTGGCACGGTTATCTCTGGTCAGAGCCGGGCGTTGAACATTACGGCGCGAGTCGACGCTTCATCAACGATCACCAACACCGCTCAAGTCCAGTCGGTCAATGAGTTCGATCCTGACAGCACACCCGGCAACGATGTGGCTGGCGAAGACGACCAGGATGCGGTCACGCTTTCACCAGCCAGCGCTGATCTCTCGTTGACGAAGTCCGTTAGCAGCGAATCACCCAACGTCAACGTCAACGAACAAGTTACTTTCACGGTAACGGTAACGAATTCGGGACCAAATGAAGCCACAGGCGTCAGCGTTTTAGATCAGTTACCTGCAGGCACTTCGTTCGTTTCTGCAACGCCCAGCCAAGGAGACTACGATCAGGGTACGGGCGTTTGGACCGTTGGCAGCATCAACACGGGCTCCAACGCGACCCTCAGCCTGATCGCGATAGCCAACACGCCCGGTTTGATAACCAATACTGCTGAAGTCTTGACGGCGGACCAGCAAGATCCCGATTCGACACCAGGCAACAATGTGTCGAGCGAAGACGATCAGGCAAGTGCCCAGATCACAGCTGCTCAAGTCGATTTGTCGGTGACCAAGACCGTAAATAACTCTACGCCGAACGTCGGAAGCGAAGTGATTTTTACGATCACGGTTAACAACGGTGGCCCAAGTACTGCGACGGGCGTGGTCGTTTCCGAATCGCTTCCACCCGGTGTGACGCTGATCAACAGCAGCCCTAGTCAAGGTAGTTTTAACACTGCCACAGGGGCTTGGACGGTTGGATCGTTGCTCAATGGCGGGCAAGCGACTATCAACTTGACAGCGCGAGTTGACAACCCCGGAACGGGTATAAATACGGCACAAGTCACTGCCGTTGACCAATTTGATGTCGACAGCACTCCCAGCAATAATCTTGAATCTGAAGATGACCAGGCTTCCGTCACCTTCACGACACCAATCGCTGACCTTTCGCTAACCAAGACGGTTAGCGAGTCGTCACCGAATGTAGGCGAAACCGTTAGCTTTTTGATCACGGTTACCAACGACGGGCCAGACAACGCAACCGGCGTTAGCATTCAAGACACATTGCCTGCCGGGCTGTCGTTCGTGTCAAACAACTTGAGCGCAGGAACATTCAATCCAGCCTCTGGAGTCTGGACGGTTGGCGGATTGGCCAACGGTGCTTCGGCGAACCTCGAAATACTGGCGCGTGTTGATGCTCAAGGGGCGACGACAAATTCGGCGCAAGTGATCGCAGTCGACCAGAGCGATCCGGATTCGACGCCAGGCAACAATATCGCCGGTGAAGATGATCAAGACTCGGCGAGCTTGACTCCTGCGGTCGTCGATATTTCGCTAACCAAAACGGCTTCGGTTGCTCGCCCTGCGGTTGGCGAAAACGTTACGTTTACCGTTTCAGCTGCCAACGCTGGGCCGGATGCCGCGTCAGGCGTAGTGATCACCGACCTGCTACCGGCTGGGCTGACCTTCATTGGCTCGACCCCAAGCGTCGGAGCCTACAACGCGGCGACAGGGATCTGGACTGTCGGCGCGATCGCCAGTGGTACCACTGCGACGATCGACATTGTTGCTCGCGTCGACCAGCTTGGCGAACGGATCAATACCGCGGAACTGACTTCATTGGATCAATTCGACGTTGACAGCACCGCTGGCAACAATGTCCCGGGCGAAGACGACCAAGCGTCGGTTACGATTACACCCGCAAGTGCTGATCTTTCGCTGACCAAAATTGTGGACGATCCGTCACCCAATGTTGGCCAGTCGATCACATTTACGCTGACCGTTAGTAACGCTGGACCTGACGCAGCATCGAATGTCTTGGTGCGAGACAACCTACCGCCTGGGGTTACGTTCCAGTCTTCGTCGCCGACCGTGGGCACCTACGATCAGGCGACGGGCATTTGGACGATTCCAACTGTGGCGGTCGGAAGCACAGAGACGTTACAGCTGAATGCTATTGTTGATACACCAGGCGATCAAACGAATTCCGCTGAAATTATCGCTAGCAGCCAACTGGATCCAGACAGCACTCCGGACAACAACAACGCGGGCGAAGATGATCAGGCATCTGCTGTGTTTTCTCCCGAATTGGTCGACTTGGCGCTGACAAAAACGGTTAGTGATTTGACGCCGAATCTTGGTGACACGATTACTTATACATTGACGCTTGCCAACGACGGACCGTCATCGGCAACAGGAGTTCAAGTCACCGATCAACTGCCCGCTGGAGTGACTTTCAACAGCGCCACACAAACTGCGGGAACGTACAATTCAGCAACGGGCGTCTGGACGGTGGGCGAAGTCGTCGTCGGCGCGAGCCCAACTCTCAATATCATTGCCACCGTGGGTAATACCCTAGGCGAAACGAACACTGCTGAGATCACTGCCGTTGACCAACCCGATGTGGACAGCACGCCAGGAAACAATGACGCTGGCGAAGACGACCAGGCGAGCACTTCGTTTACAACGCAGGTGGCTGATCTTTCACTGACCAAGACGGTCAATATCGAGCGTCCAACCCAAGCAGAAAACGTCCAGTTCACACTTTCGCTGGCCAATGCTGGGCCAGATGACGCAACCGAGATTGTCGTTAATGACTTGTTGCCATCGGGCCTACGTTTCGTATCCAGCACTCCCAGCGTTGGGACATACGATGCCACGGCGGGCACATGGTCAGTTGCAAATTTGCCCAATGGATCTACAGCAACGTTATTGATCGAAGCGGCCGTGACCAGCGCGGAACCGTCAACGAACATTGCTGAAGTCGCATCCGTGCGCCAGTTCGATCCAGACTCTACACCTGGCAACTCAGTTACCACGGAAGACGACTTTGATACCGCAGTAGTCACACCGCTTGTGGTCGACATCTCCGTCAGTGCGAGCGTGGATAATCCCGAACCACTCGAAGGCGACATCATTCAATTTGTCTTTACAGCGCTGAACTCAGGGCCGGACGACGCGACAGGTGTGAACCTATCGACGCTGTTGCCGCTCGGATTTACATTGATTTCTAGTCAGCCACAATCGGGAACCTACAACACTGTTACAGGCGATTGGGATATCGGTGGATTAGCAAGCGGTGCGACGACCCAACTGACTTTGAATGCGCAGGTCGATACGCGAGGTGTGACAGAAGTACCGATCGAAGTCATTAGCACCAACGAGTTTGATGTCGACAGCACTCCGAACAACAGTGTTGATTCCGAGGATGACCAAGCCGCCGTTGTTGTCCGCGCACCGCGATTGCTGACCAAACGTCTGTTCATTTCCAGATAGCAGAGTGACCGTCCAGTCGGTTTTCAAGGCCTCGTCCAGCAACAAGCACGGTGTTTGCTGGCTGCGGTCAATCATTCGATGCGCGGGTTCCCAAGGCTCCCCAAATTCCATAAGGGCTCTTGCTGCCTAGTATCTCCCGGGTCGACGAACTTTACTCCATCTTGGATGCTAAAGGCCGTTGATGTCAGTGACCGTGCCTGCAGCTTGGTCGCTGGCGCAGCGATGTAGATCGATTGGCCTGTGATGCTAGACATCGAGCCGGAGCCGGATCGCATCGCTGTTTGTTTTGAACCCGAACCGTCGAAAGTAGTTTGGCTCGAGAGTCACAGTAAGCTGAAAGATCTCTACCAACAGGCCATGCAGGAATACTATAGGAATTATGGTTCCGCATCCTCTATCCAAAAGATAGCTTGGAGCACTGTTGCTGACTTCAAGGTTGGCGACGTTCTGTCAAAAACCAAAATCCGGGTCAGGGCTGAAAAGGCAAGTGGTTCCATGATTGTGACATCCGTGGAGCCTAAACATTTCATGACCGGCTCTGATTTCTTCGCGCCATTGAGTCCAGAAGAAGTGCAAAAAAACCTTCACCTGATTGAACATCATTTGAAAGAAAAGCAATTGATTGAAAAGCAACGCGACGAAGCTCTGCTTAGAGATTTCCCGCGCCAATCTGATCTGATTGCTAAAAAAGACGAGCGTATTGTCGATATAGACGGTGCCATCGCCCAGATGCGCGATCGGATGAAGATCCTTAAGAAACGCCTGAGCAATATTGAAGATCTCCGAGCCGGTCGCTGGGAGCGAATGGCAGGTCGGAGCGAAGCTCTTGAATCAGAACGTATTACAGTTCAGCGCAGTA
>CAYNNP010000250.1:0-7875 GCA_964398215.1 uncultured Pirellulaceae bacterium
CGATCTTTCTCCAAAAACAGTCGGTGTCGTTCTGGATTGCGTCGTCCTCTTCGGGCTGAAACGCTAGAGACTCGCCGACTACTTGCTGGCGACTTGGGCGAGACCTATGAGCCATCGCGGGATCCCGATGTGGGTGCCGTGGTGACGGCATTCATCGAAAATGCCCCAACCGATCCGCAGGACGGTTTTCATATCGGCAGCAGTTGGATCGACGCTGTCCACGAGCTCGCACAAGTGGGCGCCAGCGAAGTAACGTTCGGTGTTTATCGAGTCGTTGGCGAAGACGGTTCCTTGCGGGGCGGGCCAACGCTTCAGGAAGTTGCTGGTGCAGTGCAAGTCGCCAATGAAGTCGGTTTGAGCGTAACGATCTTACCACTATTTGAATTGGATCATCTTCATTGGCGTGGTGTATACGATCCTGTCGGCGCGGAACGCGATCTATTCCGCTTGCAGTACAGTAGTTGGATTGCCGACCTGGCGAATATCCCTGGCATTGATCGATTCAATGTAGGTTCCGAACTCAATGCGATGGTCAACAACCCGGACAACTTTCAATTCTTTGATAGTCTGATCCAAACGGTGAAAGCGAATTCTTCTGCGCGTATCGGTTACGTTGGAAACTTTGATGCCTATGCGAATCCTCAGCATGAATCAATCTGGCAGCATCCCGACATCGATTACATAGCTATCAGTTTGTATTACAGCATCACCGATCCTGCCGATGCAAGCACTGTGGCTGGGACGGGACCATTGAGCGAAAGTCAACAACAGACCTTGGAAGACTCTTGGAATCAAAAATTGGACTGGGTCGAACAGGTCGCCAGCGACAACGATCTGCCAGTTGTGATTCAAGAATTTGGGGCGACTCAACGAAACTATTCTTCTGTCTATCCATGGGCTGTTTGGCCGGGTGACATCTTGGGCGGTGCTCAAGATTCGCAAGCCGAAGATCCCTACGAACAAAAGGCTGTCTTTCAAGCTCTGTTATCGGCACTGGATGGTCGATCCGATGTCTTTGAGTCCGTGAATTTTTATACTTGGGAACACGGAGCCAGTCGTGGCGAGCGTTATTACGAATCCGTTGACCCAAGTGAGCCTCGTTATATCGAGTCGTTCGCTATCTGGCCGACGGACGGTGGTGGTGGCCAATATGTCGCCGAGTTCCTATCGACTGCCGATAGTTCCGCGGTAGGCAATGCAACGCTCGTCGTTACCACCGCTGATGACGAGCTAGATTCGCTCTTGCCGAATGCGAGCCTTGTCGATTTTGGTGGTGCTGACGACATCAGCTTACGTGAAGCAATTGTGTTGGCGAATCAAACGAGCGACCCGGACACTATCGGGTTTGAACTTGATGGCGGTATGTACCACACCATCACATTGGATTCAGCGCTTCCCGCTTTGACGACCAGCGTCACAATCGATGGAACATCACAGGATGGATTCGAGGACGAGCCATTGATTGGTATCGATGGCATATTTGCCGGTACGGCGGCGGACGGAATTGTTGTTCGATCAGACAGTGTAACGATCAGCGGATTGGCGATTTACAATTTTGGTGGCGAGGGGATCGAAGTTGTTTCGGGCAACGATGTGCTACTGCAAGACAACTATGTCGGCCTTGATCTGAATGGAGACGCAGCTGGAAACTGGACTGGCGTTCTGATTCGATCGGAGCTGGTGACTGTGAACAACAACGTCATCAGTGGGAACGATCGTTCTGGGATCTTCGTCAACAGCGTCCAAACGGGCGGCAACCTGATCACCAATAACTACATCGGAGTCAATCCTGCTGGCGATCAGGCAAGGCCCAACGGTACCGATGGAATCACGCTCTACGCCAGCAACAATCAAATTGGCCTTGCTGGACAAGGCAACTTGATTAGCGGAAACACACGAGCAGGTGTCTATTCACGAACGCCAGGACGCGGTGGGAATCGCATCCAAGGCAACGCGTTGGGAGTGAACTTGACACAGTCTTCTACGATCCCAAATCGGTATGGGGTTGATATCCGAAATGAAAACAACTTGGTCGGTGGCTCTTTGCCTGGCCAAGGGAACGTGATCGGTGGAAGCCATGGGGCTGGCGTGGTGCTCTCGCAAACAACAGCGGTTGGCAACCAAGTTTATGGTAATGAGATCGGCACCAACTCCAGCGCAAGCAGTGGCCTTGGGAACTTGGACGGAGTTCAGATCACGCAAGGGTCCGGCAATGTGATCGGCGGCACTGGGCCTGGCGAAGGAAATCTGATCAGTGGTAATCGCCGCCGTGGCATCAGCGTACTTTTCAGTCAATCAACCAACAATACGATTGCTGGAAACCGAATTGGAACCAATCACGAAGGCACTGCTTCGGTCGCGAATGAGAAGGGCGGGATTCGACTTGGTCTGGGTGCATCTGGCAATACGATCGCAAGCAATCAAATCGCTGGCAATCAATTGATGGGCGTCACGATCGACGGTGCTACGACTTCTGGTAACGCAATCGTCTCAAACTTGATTGGCACCAGTGCTGATGGAACGCAACCACTTCACAACGGAAGTCGCGGCGCGATCCGAGTCTTGTCGCCACAAACTTACATCAGCGGCAACGTCCTTTCCGATGGCATGCACGGCGTTGTTGCGTTTCGCGATGCGGTTGATCTTGTTATTCGCGGTAACCAGATCGGCGGTCCATCGCTGGGCACGCCAAACGGGATATCGCTATCGGCTGGTGCGATCGATGCCTGGGTGACTGAGAATGAAATTTCGCACAATGGCACCGCCGTGTCAGTGCAGGGCGAACAGAACGCTCGGATTGAAAACAATTCGATTCATGACAATGGCCTGGGGATCGATCACGGTGGCGATGGCGTAAATTCACGATGGAATGCACCGACCATTTTGTCGGCGCAAATCACGGGTAGTCAAATCGCAATCAACTATCAAGTCGACCCGCAATCAGCCCCGTCCAATTCATTGGTCACTGTCGAGTTCTTCTTGGATGACGGAAACGGTCAGGGGCAAACGAGAATTGCGAGTGATCAATACTGGGTGGGCCAAACAGCGGTTGTCAAACAGTTGACGCTGCCAGCCAATGGACTTGCCGCAGGTCAAAGGATCGTTGCAACCTCGACTGATCGTGATGGCAACACCAGCGAATTCAGCATCAGCAGCCAGCTCTCTTAGACGCGCGATTTTTACTAGCGATCAATTTGTTTGTTCGGATGAGTTTTTGGTGAGGTGTTTTGCCCGTTGGTCTCCGGATATGAACACCAACATCGCTGGCAGGATCAGCAGATCGCCAACCAACGCTGTGATTAAAGTCAGCGCTGACAACGCCGCGAACATCCGTACTCCGGGCAGTGGACTGGTCAACATCGATGCAAAGCCCGACAGCAGAATGGCCGTCGTCACGATCAAGGCAGGACCGACATGACGTATCGTCTTGTGAACCGCCGCAATCGAAGCAGTACCGTGCCGGCGAATGTCTCGATAGCGAATCAAAACGTGCATCGTGTCGTCAACGGCTAGCCCCAAGCAGAGCGAGAATGTCAAAGCCGTTGTGATCTGCAGCGGGTACCCCATCAATGAAAGTATTGCTGCTGCAACCAGGAGCGGAAACGCATTGGGAATCACGCTCAATAGTCCCGTTTTCAGACATCGAAACGCAAATGTGAAGACAAAGAATACGAGCACCGATGCGATGGTCAAACTGCGTGCCAGATCCAAGATGATCTCATGCATGTTTCGACTGGCTGCTACCACTGTTCCCGTGACTGTCAGTTTGTAATCAGGGAACTGTTCACGAATCGTATCAAGTTCATTTTCTAGCAGGTCGACGCGTCCGTTGAGTGCCGCTGCACCGTCATTGGCGACTCGGGCCGACACCACCAGCGAACGTTCATCGGTGTTTAACAGAGAACTGCGAACGGAATCGGGTGCTCGGAGAAAGTTTCGGTAGCGGTCGGCCAGTTTGCGACCTGAACCGGCTGCCAAAACGTTGTTGATGGAAAAATCAGCGCCGAAACCGGGCTGCTTTCGCAATGCGTTTTGTGTTGCCGAAGTGACTTGCACAATCTGATTGTCTGGATATTCCAATTGCTCAGGCCACTGAATCATGACATAGGCAAGCAAAGCACCATCAAGTTGCTTGTCCGCAAATTGCATCGCTCGCGTTGCCGGAGCATCATCGGGAATCGTCTCCGTCCAAACAATATCTGGGCTTTGGGAAAACGCGGGGATGCAAAGTGCAGCGCAGACGACTACTGCACAGACAGTTGTCAGACCCGCTTTTGCGATCGTCGGCGATATCAATGCGTTGATCGCCACTGCGAATTTGTCGTGTTCGGGATACTCTCTGGCCAAACGCTGCGCTGGGATCCAGCGCAGCAACAGTGGCAGCAAGACCAAGTCCGCCACGACAACGAAAGTGGTACCAATGGCCGCCCAGAACCCAAATGTTTTGACACTGTCAGTCGATGACAATAGTAGCGATCCAAAACCAATCATCGTCGTCAGTGCTGTCAACAAACACGCGGGCCCAATCCGGATTAGCATCGCGTAGGCAGCATGCCGTCGCGACCGACCGCGGCACAAATATCGTTGGCCATCCAGCAGAAGGTGTACTGAATCGGTCAGTCCAATCGCGAACATTAGGTTTGGTAGCGCCGTCGTTAATCCCCCGATCGGTTCGCCACACCAAGCCATCAAGCCAAACGTCCAAACACAGCCAACAGCGGGTGGAATCACCGCAACCAGCACCGGCACGATTGATCGAAAAAGCAGCAGTGACACGATGAAGCAAATCACACTTGCTGCCGTACAACTGATGAACATCGCACGTTGCAGCTGCATCAAGACATCGGCCCGAACGGCCGTATGCCCCGCAAGTTGAACTGTCGCGCCAGTTTCTTTTTCGTACTGATTCGCAAATTCTCGAGTCGAATCAATCGCGCTACTGATCGTCGACACCGTCAGTGAATCGCCTTTGATCCTGGCCCACATGACCAGCAATTTTCCGTCACCGGAAATGCATTGATTCGCTGCGATCGGATGGCGTAACAATTGGTCGCGGAGCTTGGCAGGATCAAAGCCTTTGCCAGCCAACGTTGGTATCAATGGCGCCAACTTTCCGCGGCGCCGAATATCAAACACGCTCCCAACATGCTGAACATCCTCAATCGCTCGGATTTGATCTCGCAGTTGCCGGTAGGCTTGCAGATGGGGCCATGACAACAGATCATCACCGCTTGCAATCAAGACAATGTCGTTGTCGTCGGCGCCAAAATTTGCTTTCAGGTTTTCCAGATCTGTTGAAGCTTGATTCTGCGACGCGGTTGTCGAATTGGGGCGAATGTCAAACCCCAGTCGTGGCAAACCCAGTACCGCGACACTCGTCAAAAGCAATGCGATGATTCCGCAAGCCAGCGGTTTCGCAGTTAGGAATCTAGCCCAATGCCGCATCAGTTTCTATTGGTTGTGTCTTGTGAATGATGTGGAACTACCTGGCAAGAGACTTCTCATCTCGTTTCTCAGATATCCCAGCAACGGCATGTTTTGAGTCGCTGCATTGTAGCAGCCCAAGTTCCATTTTGTGTCGTGACCAACCGATTCCATGAACGCACGACCACAGATTCTTTTCTCGGCTTGCAGCCCGGATACTTCCGCGGGCCCCTCCCGATAAAAGATGCTGGTGGAACCTCGTGTATCAAATTCAGCTTCATCAAAACACGAACGAACCTCCACATCGATTCGTTCTTTGGGAATCAGAACTGACCAGCACGTTGGATACTTTGCACCTGTTTGGGCACTACGCCAGTATTCGGTTGGCTGCAAGCTGATATCAGATTCTGTCAATATTTGATGTTGGCCCGCCCGATCAATCAGGGCGCCGCGAAGCTTGCGTGCCGAATTTTCGCGAAGCAGCATCCAGTACAACATCAATTCAGAATCATCATCAAATTGGATCGCCATCCAGTCCCAGCCTGCGACGGTAGAATCGGGACCAATCTGACCGAATTCGCGATCCATCCAACCATCACCGCTCACACTCAGAGTGCCAGAGGGAGTGTGTATTTCACCATCAGCTTTCATTCGCGGGTAACAGCAATACGATGACTTTCGTGGCAAAGCGTCGCCAAATAATCCGTGTTGGCCATAAACAGTCATCGGCTTGCTTGGCTGCAGTTCCAGATCGATCGAGACTTCACCCAAATTGGCTTGCAGTTGGTGCGAAAAGTCATCAACACGAAGCGTCCATTCGCCAATTTCGAAGGCCAGCGTGCCTGTCGAAGCAACACCACGCCGGCGAAACGATTTTTGGTGTGCGAACCATGTTTGCCCTGCTTGATGGTCCGTCAGTGATGCGTGGGCAAAATCGACTTCATCGCCAAGAATTTTTAGAGGAAAAATTCGTCCTATTCGCACACCTCTTGAGTCATAACGAAAGAATGCGACGTGAAACGAATATCGATTGCTACCAGCAAGCAGGTGTCCATGGTAGTACCACCATTGCGCATCGACGGTTTTTTTGGGCAGCAGCATGTCACTATCGCCGGAAACGACTGACGGATTACACGTGATTGTCGGTTGAAGATTGCGCTGCATTCTAATTACATCGACCTCAATATTGCCGTCGATCCACCCTCCTGACGATAAAGTCACAATATCGTTAAATTTGGAGACATGAGTACACCAATCAAACTTGCAGTCCACGGAGCCGGCGGTCGCATGGGTCGCCGCGTTGTCGCCTTGGCCGCAGAAGACAATTCGTTTCAAGTAACCGCCGCGATCGACCACGCTGACAATCCGTTGATCGGCCAAGACTGTGGAGCCATCGCGGGTATCAATCCGCTGGAAGTTCTACTTTCTCCGGACTGGCCCAGTGATTTAAACGCGGTGGTCGATTTCTCGTTGCCGACAGCGATCGATGGCTGCGTTGCCAATTGCGTCAGCAACAACGTGCCGCTGGTTGTGGCAACGACCGGCCTGAGTGATCAGCAGAAACAGGGATTGCACAGCGCTGCGGAATCGATTCCCGTCGTTTGGGCGCCAAGCATGTCTTTGGCCGTCAATTTGACCATGAAACTGACACAGCAAATCACAGAAAAGCTGGGTGATGTTGCTGGCGGTCTGGACATTGAAATCATTGAACGGCACCACCGATTCAAAGCTGACGCGCCCAGTGGAACGGCGTTAAAGTTCGGTGAACTGATCGCGGAAAAATTGCCTCACGAAACCAAGCATGTTCATGGTCGGGAAGGCCATACGGGCGAACGAACGCGAAACGAGATTGGTTACCATGCTGTCCGTGTCGGTGACAATCCAGGCGAACACACGATCGTATTTGGAATGATGGGCGAGCGCATCGAGATCAATGTGGCGGCCAGCAATCGTGACTGCTACGCATCCGGCGCGCTAGCAGCAGCAAAGTGGTTGCAGGGTAAACCAAACGGTTTGTACAACATGTTTGATGTGCTTGGCATGGCGTAAGCGAACCATGGCAAAATGTGATGAAGGCTATTTGTGTGAAGTCTGCGGTGACGATGTTTCATCGATCGTCGAAAGCGACTTGTACCTTCGATATGTGATTGGCGAATTGGATCCTGAAGTCCTACACACTTCGCCGGAGAGACACATACGCTGCAACCCCGTGGTCGCACAGTTCATCATCCATGAAGAATTTGAATCGTTGCAGGTGGACGGCGTTTTTTCCAAAGCGTCGTTGGATACTGACTACGTCGCCTCGCGTACTGAACTCGTCACGCGCGGATACGCCAGGCTGCTTGAGATCGCTGCAACTGAAGGCGACCGGGACGTGACCGCCTACCCGCTGCCCGAAGCAATCAAAAAATACCGCGGGTAAAAGCTATTTGGAATTCAAGAACTCAGCTA
>CAYNNP010000250.1:7975-9615 GCA_964398215.1 uncultured Pirellulaceae bacterium
GCTAACAATGCGGTGCACCAAAGCACCGAATGAATTTGATACTGTCCGGCATTTTAGGTAATGAAAAGGATCTCCGAGCGACGTAGCTTGATCGAATCGTTTCCCAAGTTGCTTGGATTTGGATCACAAGCAATGGCCGGACAATGGAATGATCGAACTTACGATCCGAATTGTCAGAAACTGGCGAGCACAAAGTCGGGCTACATCTCTGGGACAGAGATGGCGACTTTGAATACGATCAACCCAACTGCGCTCAATGCGCCGCTGTGTGCTCTTGGTTTTCGCCGGCTTGATTGGCGTACTCTGAGGTCTGGTGACGCAAATGTAAAGTCGCCAATACGAGGCCAATAACGGTGAAGAACATGATCGGGAACATATCGCTAAACCATCGGAAGAAGTAGTGCGATGTTCCAATCGTCGTCACCAAGACGTAGTGGTCATTGACCCGTTTGTAGTTTGGCAACGAACGTTCGTAGAAAACAGGTTGCCGATCCGAAATGGTGCTTCCATCGCTCAGCGAAACCGATTCGAGCGATTTATCGCCCAGCTTGGCGTAGTCTTCTGGTGTAATGACCTGGACTTGATAGGTATGTGGTTCAAGGTTTCGATATTGAGAGGTGTAGTGCACGAAACGAACCACCACAAAGTTGACCACCTGCAGAATTACCAGCAGCAGGAATACTGACCAGACCGACCTTGGTAGGTTCTTTAAAAAAGATTGCCTCATTTGCTTTCTCCCTGATTTGATAATGCGGAATTCAAAACTGGTTCGATGGTTCGATCGCTATACAAAACTCGTCGTTGCCCATCGGGTTGCAGCAAAACTGCCGTGACTTGTCTGTCAGCTGGTGGTCGCAGAGCAAAGTACTGCGCGATATTGACAACAACCACGATCGATGCGGCGACTGCGAGCGATGTTCCCCAGTGTGCGATCCAACTGGCTGGTTGTTTTGGCGATTCAGCCAAATTTTGCTCCTCCATCGCGAGCGCCTTGGCGCGACAACGTGCGACAAGAGAATCCGATACCGGAGACTCGCGAATCTGATCGGCCGCGTCGGCCAAGATGCCATCAAGTTTGGGGATGTTCTGTTTGTTTGGGGACATCAGTCAGTCCTGTCTGTTTGAGTGTTTTTTTGCAACAGATCTTTCACCCGCTTGGATGCTTTGTGCAATGCGATGCTGACAGCGTTCTCACTTGTTTGAAGCGTCGCGGCAATTTCACTTCGCGACAGAGAATCAAAGTAGGCAAGAGAAAACACAGCGGCTTCGCGGTCGGACAACTTCGTAAGGCTTTGGCGAAGCAAGTTTTGCAAGTCGCTGGCTTCGGAAGTTTCTGGTGGAGCATCTTGATCAGATGGCACCCAATTCAGTGATTCGCTGTTGGTTGAACAATTGTTTCGCGTCGTCCGCCTCAGCTGATCGATGGCTCTGCGCTGAGCCATTGTGCGTAGCAGCGCGGGCCAATGATCAACATGTTTCTTTTGAGCCAACAAGTAGGCTTCGGCAAACACCTCTTGGACGACGTCTTCGGCATCATGGTCGTTGCCGACAATTCGGCGAACACTAGCCACCAAGGGCTGGACGTTCGATTCAACGATTTGTCGCCAGTTGTCCACCGAGCTACCACTTCCAAAGAGAAC
>CAYNNP010000251.1:0-9594 GCA_964398215.1 uncultured Pirellulaceae bacterium
CGCCGAAAAAATCGAAAGGATTGCGGTCAAAGTTGTGGGTAAAGACAAGGCTAACTAGCCCCGCGTGGTAGTTGAACTGCGCCGCAAACCAGTGATTTCAACTTAGCTACAAGACGGGGGAACCCAGGCGGATTTTTAGTGTATTTCGTGGTTACTCCGGTCTAGTCCGCTGGCGCAGGGCGAAGCACTTTTAAATCTCGGCCGGGAGCGGCCAAGCTACGGTCCCGGCTTGAAACAATCGTTTGCCTTTGGCGCCCCTGGCTGTCTTCAAACTCATCGGTCGTATAAGCTCTTTTGCGATTCAACATTCCTTGAAAACTGAGCGAAGAGCATTCTATGAGCGACAGAATTATCATGCGTACCGGCGAGAGTCTGGTTGCTGGCGGTCCACCTTTCACTGCTGCTGAACCGGAGGTCGTGATCGGCGAACTGGATGGTCCTGTCGGTACTGCAATCGCAACTTTGACCGGCGACCAGTCTGCGGGGCACTCCAAAGTGTTCGCGATCTTGAATACCGATATCCAAGTCCGACCAGTTACTTTGATGGTCAGTAAAGTGACTGTGAAGAGCAGTCGCTATACAAATATTCTGATGGGTACAGTCCAAGCCGCAATCGCTAACGGTGTTTTGGATGCGGTTCGTGCTGGCGACTTGCCGAAAGAGAAAGCGAACGACTTGGGCATCATCTGCAGCGTGTGGCTGAATCCCGGAGTCATCGACGATGACAACTTGGATCACAAAGCTCTTTTTGAAATCCATCGCAAAGCCATGGCGCAGGCAATTCACAAAGCGATGAACAACGAACCTAGTATCGATTGGCTCTTGGACAACCAAGACAAAATCACTCACAAGTACTATGAGCGTGGCTTGGCGGGCGAGATCTAGACGCCAGTCTTATTCGTGAGATGAGTAAACAACCGGCACAGCGGCAAGCTAGTTAAGCTCGCTGTCGCCTAGTTTGCCAGTTAGGTGACGTTGCAAATACGTCGCTCTTTCAACATTGCGATCCGATGTCGCAAGCAGTCGTCCATGCAGTTTTTGCAAGTGGGCGGGTTGGGTGTGAATGAACAGCTTGTTGATCGTAGCGACTTGCAAATCATTGATCAGGCCCAAGCTCACGCCCATGCGGACCTTGGACAAGTAGTGCATCGTTTCTTCGCTACTAATTTTCTTTGCCGTGCTCAGGATCCCCAACGCGCGGCTAACATCATCATGCAGGTCTTGTTCGTTACTGTTGATCAGAAAGTCACGGGCCTTTTTTTCGTAACTGATGATTCTGGGGACCACATCGTCACCGATCAGTGTCAGCAAATCTTCTTCTGAGTGCCCGATGGTGATCTGGTTACTGACTTGGTAAAAGTCGCCTGTGTACTGTGATCCTTCGCCGTACAAGCCTCGAACCGTAACGTTGATTCGCTGCATGCTGCGAAAAACTTTTTCCATCTGGTTGGTGATCACAAGTGCCGGCAAATGCAACATCACGCTGACTCGCAGTCCCGTTCCAACGTTCGTCGGGCAAGCCGTCAGGTATCCATACTGTTGATGAAACGCATAGAAAATCGAACCTTCAAGCTGATCGTCCAAGGCATCGATTTCTTTCCAAGCCGACTTCAGATCCAGACCGCTATTCATCACCTGGATGCGCAAATGATCTTCTTCGTTGATCATCACGCTGTAGCGTTCGCTGGGATGGATTGCCACGGCGCGAGCACCATCAGCGTCCGCGATCTCGCGACTGATTAGCTGGCGTTCAACCAAGAACTGCCGGTCGACTTCGGACAGGCCTTCCAAATCGATGTACTGGACATCATTCAATTCGTCGATCGAATCCATACGAGACCGAATGGTCCGTTCGATTCCAGTGCGGTCATCCTCGCTGCACCGGCGAATGAATGGAAAGTCAGCCAGGTTCCTTGCCAATCGAATGCGACTACTGATCACAATCTCCGACTCAGGACCTTCGCCGCGCAGCCATTCACCTGCAGTTTGTGCCAGTTTTTCGAAATCGTTTTCTCTCTTCACCGTAGCTCCATTTTCCGACTTCAGAAAGGTTCGTCGGCGGTTGTATCAATGTCCGATTCAGAAGTCCCATCGGACTCCATACGTTTCAATTCATCGCGGATCTCTGATGCTCGTTCGTAGTCTTCCCGTTCGACGGCTTCTTCCATCTCGCGTCGCAACTGGATCATTTCCGCTTGCAAATCGGCGCTCGCTGTCGCCCGGGTCGGACGTTTGCCAACATGTTCATTCGAATCGTGAACGGTTCGCAAAAGGTCTTGTAGGTCCGATTCAAAGTGCGTGTAATCGTAGGGGCAACCAAGCCGTCCAGAATTTCTGAAATCGCCAAAGGTGATTCCACAAACCGGGCACTTTTTTTGATCCAGCTCTTCCAGTTCTTGTTTTGTTTGTACCAAATTCAATTGCTTGGCCAGCGCTCCCGCGATGGAGGCCGACGCCGTGTATGAATCTTTGTGCAAATAAACTCGCGCGTGCTCCTCACACAGGTGTACCACCTCTGGGCCGGTCGGCTCTGTCAATTCGGTGATGTGAAAGGTCGCGGGTTTTTCGCAGTATTGGCATTTCATCAATGAATCCTGGGGAGCCTGCTAAAAAGATCTTTCATGAAGGATTGGTGTCGTCCACTCCTCGCACCAATGTTTACCTGCGTAATGTCGCGATTCTATCGCGGGGGTATCGAGTGTCAACGCGAGCAAAGCTCCGCCAGCCCCTGTGGATTCAACGGCATGCAGCGAATAGGTCTTGAGCACGAACGGCTAGTTTATGCGCGTAATTGTGGGAAAAGCACGTTTGCACCAACCGCCGCCCCTACACGCGAGTCGCGAATCCAGCAAAACTAGAGGTCATTCTCGGTAGCAATATCGCGAGTTGACCCAGGATGCCTTCATTTGTGGCCGCAAAAACAGCATGCACACACCATCGAAATCAGATTTTGCCAAGCTGTCCAAATCGCATGACTTTGTGCCCGTTTACCGGCGATTGCTGAGCGACACTTTGACGCCTGTGTCAGCATTCCGGCTGTTGGACGATGGCGGCCCCGCGTGCTTGTTCGAGAGCGTGATCGGGGGGGAAAAGGTTGGACGCTACAGTTTTTTGGCCTCAAGTCCCGTTGGCCGTTTCGCAGCGAGACGTAATGAGGTGCAAATTTCGGATGCCGAATCTGAAAGCATCGCCAGCGAAACAGTCGACGATCCGGTCGATGCTTTTCGTAAACACTTTCACTACAACGTCGCAAAGCTGGACGGGATGCCACCGTTTGTTGGCGGCGCTATCGGATACGCGAGCTACGATGTCGTTCGTTACGCGGAAGATCTGCCGAATGCACCAGACGACGATCGCGAGCTTCCGGATTTGGATTTTTCTTTTTATCACACGATCTGCATCTTTGATCATGTAGATAAAACGATCACGGTTGTGTCACTGGCGGATTGTCGAAACGTTGATTCAGCTGAACAGTCAAGCTTGGCCTACCAGAGAGCGTGCGACCGGGTAGACGAAACGGTCGAGAAGCTTTCAAGTGATGTTGCGCAAAAACCTGTTCGTTGGAATTTGGAACAATGGAAACAGCACGCAAAAGAAAATCCACTTGAAGTCGAATCGAACTTTACCCGCGAATCGTTTTGCCAAGCCGTCCGTGATTGCGTTGAGTACATTCGTGCGGGCGATATCTTTCAGGTTGTTCCAAGTCAACGTTTGTCGGTTCGAACTGAAGTCGACCCGTTGGAGATCTATCGTTCGCTGCGGGTGGTGAATCCCAGTCCGTTCATGTTTTTTGTTCGTACACCGGATTGTGTTCTGGTTGGGTGTTCGCCAGAAATCATGTGCCGCGTTGCCGATCGCACCGTAACGGTTCGACCGCTTGCCGGGACCCGAAAACGAGGGGCGACGGAGAAAGAAGACAAGGCGCTGGAAAAAGAACTGTTGGCGGACCCCAAGGAACGCGCGGAGCATGTCATGCTGGTGGACCTTGGACGCAATGACGTCGGCAGAGTTGCGAAATTTGGATCTATCGAACTAACCGAAGTGATGGTGATCGAGCGTTATAGCCATGTGATGCATATCAGTAGCGAAGTCCAGGGTGTGTTGCGCGATGAGCTGGATTCTTTTGATGCGTTGAAAGCCGCTGTTCCGGCCGGAACTGTATCGGGCGCACCAAAAGTACGCGCGATGGAGATCATTGACTCGATCGAGCCGCATCGTCGTGGGCCGTACGCGGGCGCGGTTGGCTATATCGATTATGGTGGCAATATGGACACCTGCATCGCACTGCGAACGATGGTGATCAAAGACGGCCGGGTCGACGTACAGGCAGGCTGCGGTGTCGTTGCTGATAGCGACCCGGATGCGGAATACGAAGAAACGCTGAACAAAGCAAAGGCGTTGATCTCGGCGATCGAGATTACCGAGGCGCGTTTATAGTCGTTGTCGGATTCTCTAGTCGTTGTCGGATTCTCGTTTTCTGATTCGCTTGCTAAACTACTCGATCGACTAGTCAACAAACAGTCTACCTTTTCGCGGAGATCGACCATGGAATCGCAAAGTGAACAAGAGTTGGTCGAAAAGATTAAGTCACGCGATGGTGAGTCTTTGGCAAAGTACATTGACCTGAATCGTGATCGACTATGCGGGTTCTTGCGTTCGATTACCGGTGAACATCTTTTGGCTGTCGTCGAAATCGATGATTTAATGCAGGAGATTTCGACCGCTGCGTTGACTGGATTGCCAACCGCACCGCTTGAGCAATACGAACCGATTCAGTGGCTTCAGCAATTGGCCCGGCGCCGCGTCGTCGACGCGCACCGATTTCACTTTGGAGCACAAAAGCGCGACGCTGGTCGCGAAAAATCGATCCACCAGTCGTCGCCCGCCAATCAATCCAAGGCTGGCCTGGAACAAATGTTGGCTGCCAGCATGACGTCGCCCAGCGCTGCGTTCAGCCGCGATGTCAGAATGGAACGACTACAAGCGGCGGTCCAGGAATTGAGCGAAGATCAACAGACTGCGATCCGAATGAGATACGCTGAAGGACTGTCGACGAAAGAAATCGCTGAGCGGTTGGGCAAAACTGACGTCGCCACCCGAGTTTTGCTTTCGCGTAGCATGCGTCAATTGGAAAAAATCTTGGACGACGTTCGCCCGACTCGTTAAGCACTTCGACCGATTCCAAATTACATTCTCCGCCAGCACGACTCACCGATGAACGACCCAACAACGACGCTACAAGATCTGAAGGGCGTCATGGAACAGTTCGTCGCTGAACGCGATTGGCACAAGTTCCATAACCCAAAAAACTTGAGCGCGTCGCTCGCCATCGAGGTCGGCGAATTGATGGAGCATTTTCAATGGTTGACGCTGGAGGAAGCTGCTGACGTTGCAAACGACGCGCAGAAAAAACACGATGTGCAGGAGGAGCTGTCCGATTGCTTGGCCTACGTAATCTCAATCGCCAACGCGATGGAAATCGATCTGGCAAGTTCCTTTGAACAAAAGATGCACAAGAACCGGATCAAATATCCCAAGCCATAGTTTCTCGTTCGCGAATTTTTTCATGACGTGTAGCAGCTGGCCAAGGACACAGAACGTGCCCAAGCCATGCAATCGTCGCGATTTACCGCCAACCCTGTGCTCTTAGGCGGCGATTCTATTCGCGTCCAAGGCTCCAGTCATCTTGCTACTATAATGGATCCTGAAACCCACCGACTCTCACACTCCTTTGCAAGATGCGAAACCGACTCTGCAACAGTATCGCACTGGCTTTCGTTCTGAGCGCGTTGTGTTCGGCCGCCGACGAATTGAATTTCAATCACGACATTCGTCCGCTGCTTTCTGAAAAGTGTTTCCATTGCCATGGACCCGATCCAGCGACTCGCGAAGCAGATTTGAGGTTGGATCAGAAAGATTCCGCAATGTCCGTGATTGCGTCCAAGGATCTAGATGCAAGTGAATTGATTCAGCGGATTTTGTCCGACGATCCTGATCAACGGATGCCGCCGCCTGATAGCGGCAAAGAACTTAATGCTCAGGAAATCCAATCGCTTAAGAAATGGGTCAGTGAAGGCGCTGAGTATCAAGGGCATTGGTCATTTCAACCTTTGACCAAACCGGCGCCGCCAAACTTCGATTCGCCCTGGATCCAAGGTGCCATTGATCAGTTTGTGTATCGATCGCTGAAGTCCAACCAGCTGGAGCCTTCCCCGATTGCTAATCGCGAAACTTTGATCCGTCGCGTCACGCTTGACCTGACTGGCCTACCGCCAACACTTCAAGAGATCGATGACTTCCTTGCCGACAAAAACCCCAATGCCTACGAATCGCTGATCGACAGATTGATGCAATCGCCTCGCTACGGCGAACAGATGGCGCTACCTTGGCTTGAAGCTTCCCGTTACGCCGACACTGACGGATATCAAAACGACCGCTACCGGTACCATCACGTTTGGCGTGACTGGGTAATCACCGCGTTCAACCAAAACATGCCGTATGACCAATTTGTGATCGAGCAATTAGCAGGAGACATGCTGCCAGAGGCAACTTTGACTCAGCAAATTGCAACGGGTTTCGGTCGCAATCACCGCATCAATTCAGAGGACGGTTCTATTCCGGAGGAGTGGCGGGTTGCCAACGTTGTTGATCGTGTCGATACGTTCGGAACCGTTTTTCTTGGCCTGACCATCGAATGTTCCCGTTGCCATGATCACAAATACGATCCCATTTCGCAAAAAGACTACTACCAACTCTTTGCGTATTTCAACAACATCGCCGAGTGGGGAGTCGGTCCCAACAATGGCAATAGCCCGCCGTTTATCGATGTGCCAAAGTCGTGGCCAAATATTTCGGACAAAGAAAACCAGCTGATCATTCCTGACCCTGTCGAACTTCACAGTGCCCGCAAGACAGAAGGCAACGGCCTGAAGCGACCGCAAGCCGGGGCGCCGTCGACTTTGATGGTCATGCACGAATTGCCGGAACCACGCGACACTTATATCTTGGTCCGTGGACAATACGATGCACCTGACAAAACGGAAAAGCTGTCGCCGGGAGTACCCGATGCCTTGAACTCGGGCGACGTAAAAACCGCACCGACGCGATTGGGCTTGGCGAAATGGTTGGTCGATCAAAACAATCCGTTGACCGCACGCGTCGCGGTGAACCGAATGTGGCAACACTTCTTTGGCGTTGGAATTGTGGCCACCAGCGAAAATTTTGGTTCGCAAGGAACACCACCAACGCATCCACAGCTACTTGATTGGCTATCCGTTCGTTTGATTGAAAGCGGTTGGGATCTTCGCGAAATCCAGAAACTAATCCTGCTCAGCAGTACCTACCGCCAGTCGTCCGTAACAACAGCACATGCGCTGGCGTCCGATCCCAAGAACTTGTGGCTATCACATGCACCGCGCGTTCGGCTGCCAGGATTCACTCTGCGCGACCAAGCACTTTGTGCGAGTGGTTTATTGGTCGATCGCATCGGAGGCCCATCGACCAAACCGTACATGCCACCGAAGATTTGGCGCGCGATCTCCAACAATATCTACAAGCAGGACAATGGCGCGAACCTCTATCGCCGCAGTCTCTATACATACTGGCGCCGCACGATTCCGCCGCCAACGATGATGACTTTTAACGCAGCGTCGCGAGAAGTTTGCATGGTGCGGACGGAAAAAACGAACACACCGCTGCAAGCGTTGACGTTGATGAACAACGATATCTTTGTCGAATCCGCTCGCTTCTTGGCTGAAAGGATGATTCGTGAATCAAACCCGGTTCCTGTCGATCAGATCAATTATGGATTCAGAATCATGTGCTCGCGATTGCCAACTGCGGGCGAACGATCGGTGCTGCAAAAAGCTCATCAGCGATTCATCAAACACTTTAAGAGTGATAAGGCAGCAGCCCTGAAACTTCTCGCGACTGGCAAAGCGAAACGTGACACTCGTCTTGACGCTGCGGACCACGCGGCGATGACGATGGTCGCGTCGCTAATCATGAATCTAGACGAAGCCATTACAAAGGATTAGTGACATGCGACCTGAAGACTTTTCGCGACGCTCCATGCTGCTGGGTTCGCTTGGATTGGCATCCTTGATGGGTAAGGATGGCTACGCTGGAACGGAAGCAAACGATGCATCCAGCGGACTTCCGTCGTTGCCACATTTTGCGCCGAAAGTAAAACGAGTGATCTACCTGTTCCAATCGGGCGGGCCTGCGCAGATGGACTTGTACGATTACAAACCGGGATTGAAAGACCGTTTTGGTCAGGACGTGCCCCGGAGTGTATATCCGGATGATCGAAAGACGACTATGAGTTCGGCTCAAGCGTCGTTTCCCGTCGCCCCGTCCGCTTTTAACTTTGCGCAGCACGGCGAGTCGGGCAACTGGTTTAGCGAGACGCTGCCACACACCGCCCAACTCTCAGATTCTCTTTGTATCATTCGTTCGATGCACACCGAAGCGATCAATCACGATCCGGCGATCACGTTTCAGCAAACTGGATCGCAAATCCCAGGTCGGCCGAGCATCGGTTCGTGGCTCAACTATGGTCTGGGCAGCGACAACAAAGACTTGCCGGCGTTTGTGGCGATGAGTTCGCGGGGAACAGGAAAAGCGGGCCAGCCACTGTACGACCGACTATGGGGAAGCGGCTTTTTGCCTTCACGATACCAAGGCGTGAAGTTTCGCAATCAAGGTAGCCCGGTGCTGGACATCAATGACCCTGGAGGCGTTTCTAGATCGACGCGCCGCACGATGCTCGATTCGCTCCGAGATTTGAACCAGCTAAAGTACCAACAGTCCGGCGATCCTGAGATCGTTTCGCGGATCGCCCAATATGAATTGGCGTATCGAATGCAAATGTCGGTGCCCGGCCTGCTGGATCTTTCTGATGAACCTCAGCACGTTCTGGATATGTATGGCCCCGAAGTAAAGACACAGGGACGTTATGCCTTTAATTGCTTAATCGCCAGAAGGCTTGCGGAACGCGGTGTCCGGTTCATCCAGTTGTTTCATCAAGGCTGGGATCAGCATAACAATCTGCCCGTGCAGATTCGCAAGCAATGTAAAGATACCGACCAAGCAACTGCGGGCCTGATCAAGGATTTACGTAGTCGCGGAATGCTTGACGACACGCTTGTGATCTGGGGCGGTGAATTTGGACGCACCATTTACTCGCAAGGCAAGTTGACCACGAAGTCCTACGGCCGAGACCACCATCCCAGTTGTTTTACAATGTGGATGGCTGGTGGCGGGGTCAATGCCGGAACGACCTACGGCGCGACCGATGACTACAGTGTTAACGTCGCGGAAAACCCCGTCAATGTTCATGACTTGCACGCCACGGTACTGCATCTGCTTGGCATCGATCACGAAAAACTGATCTACAAATACCAAGGGCGCGACTTTCGGTTAACCGACGTCCACGGCACGGTGGTCAAAGCCCTGTTGGCCTAGGACGCTGGGATTGTCCAACAGCGAAGCTGTTTAACAACACAGCCTGTGGTCGCGCAGCGCACCACAGGTCGTTGGCCCGAATTAACCAACCCAAACCCTGAAAGGGTTTCACAACATCGCAGTTTGTCG
>CAYNNP010000252.1:0-9566 GCA_964398215.1 uncultured Pirellulaceae bacterium
ACGGTCTGGCTGTGCTCGAAACAGGCTAACGCCTTATCACTCACAAAAAAACGCTTCCCAAAAAAAGATCACAGCCTCGGAGGCCGGAGAAGGTCGTGGCTGCTTGCCGGAAGTCTTGGCGACTTCCGCTACGGGTTTTGCCAACTTTGCCGCTCACGTGTTGGCGATTAGAGTTCGCCAGAGCCCAATGCCAAGTGCCCGAAACCGGAGACACAGGAAACAAAGAAATTTCGCAGCCGTTACACGCGTTCCTCGGTACTACCTGTGACCCCGATTTCGGGCACTGTACAAGATTAGGTCAGACTCTAGTTAAGGTTTGCACTCATGCTACCCGCAGCATCACTTTATCCAAAGTTTTTCTTAGAGCTGCAGCACTAGAACGAAGTCCTTGGACTTCTTTGGGCCAAAGCTCGATTTCCATTCGGTCAACCGCACCACATTGCCCCACTACGGTAGGCACAGACAAGGCAACATCCCGAATACCGTAGCAACCTTGCTGAACTGTGCTTACTGGTAATACGCGTCGTTGATCAAGCGCCACCGCATGGATTACATCACGAATAGCAATTCCAACCGCAAAGCCCGCCCCACCCTTGCGTTTAATGACTTCGGCACCACTCCCTCTGGTGCGGGTAAAAAGCTGATTTGCAAGGGTCGGACCCCACCCTGGGTAGCGGTCTAGGGGCAGACCAGCGACCGTAGCACTGCTCCAGATGGGCACCATTGACTCGCCATGTTCACCCAAAATTAGCGCCTTCGTTTGAGTAGGCGGGCACTTCAATTGTTCCGAAATCAAGGAACAGAACCGGATCGTATCCAGCTGGGTTCCCAAACCAATGACTTGAGTATCAGGCAAACCAAGATACTGAGCTGCGACGTAGGTCAATATGTCCACTGGATTGCTGACAACGACCACGATGGCGGACGGTTTTGGCCCGGCCGCTTTGATGTCTCGCAGGATCTGAACAAACAAGTCGGTATTTCGATTGATCAAGTCCAACCGCGACTCATCTGGCTTTCGACGCAGACCGGCCGTGATGCAGATCACATCACTGTTTGGAATTTGTTCGTAACCGCCGCCCCGGATGACTTGGTCTGCGACGCTTGGGGTACCGTGTTGCATGTCAAGCGCCTGGCCGTCTGCCGCTTCTCGGTTGACGTCCAAAAGCGAGATCTCGCGAACAACGCCGCCACACTGAAGTGCAAATCCGGCACAAGATCCGACCAGTCCGCCGCCGCCAATGATGGATACTTTCATCTTCTTTCAAGTTTTAATTATGAGGGTTCTATTTCGTTCGATCACTGCTTTCCAATCGCGGACGTCGTCCGCTGTAAATTGCAATCCGTTGCACACATCGACAACTACTTCTGCATTTGGCGGACGACTTCATCGGTGATCAACTTCACCAATTGTTCTTCATTCATTCCAGCCGGTAACGCAGGTGCTGGCGTTGGTGCAGTTGCTGGAGCGCTACCACCGAAACCGTTTGACGCTGGAGGTGGCGTCTCGAAAGCACGCCGCTGGACACCAGAATCGGCCCACGATTCGCGAAAGATATCGTTGGCACAAATGTCACAGTCTTCGTAGTCCTTGGTGTTCCGCGGGTCCTTGTAGCCCCACTGGTCTTTCAAGTCCAACAGTTCCTGCGATTTCTGTTGATCCAAGTACGCTACGTTTCCAAGCTGACGTGCCAACAACAACATCCGGCAATATGAATCCAGGATCTCTGTCCACCAATAAGCTTGCTCGACGTTCTCGCCGTAAGAAACCGTCCCATGATTGGCCAAGATGATGACGTTGGTACGATCCACGAATGGGATGATGGTATCAGCAAAGGCTTGCCCACCAGGTGTTTCGTACTTGGTGATCGGCACGTCACCCAGAAAGACTTCTACTTCAGGCAAAATGCACTGAGGAATCGGTTCACGAGCGATCGCAAACGCCGTTGCATGCGGTGGGTGGCAGTGAACGACACTGCGAATGTCTTCACGTTGGCGGTAGATCTCGAGGTGAAGCAACGCTTCGCTCGAACGTTTTTTCCGACCAGCGATTTGCTTGCCAGTCATATCAATCGTGGAGATGTCGTCTGGCGTCAAGAATCCCTTGCAGTGCAACGTCGGCGTACAAAGGACTTCATTGTCGCTAACTCGGACCGTGATGTTTCCATCGTTGGCAGCCGCAAATTGGCGGTTGTAGATTCGACGTCCGATGTCGCACATCTCTTGTTTGACTTTATGTACGTTCATATTCATTGGTTTCTGCCTATAAGTTTCAGGTTGTGTTTTGTGTTGGTGTCTGTCTGTTGCAGTTTGTCAGGGCGAGTCGATAACGGCATGCAAGTCACTTAAAATCAACGTCATCCAGCAGCGCGACTATCGACGCATCCAAAGGCTTCACCTCCGGCCGGAACGGTTGTGCTGACTCCGGCCCTTCGGCAAGCGCCACCAAATCACCGATTCCAGTTCCGCACAGATCCCAAGCCACGATGGTGTCGCCACCAAGTGGTTGCTCCTCGAGTCGCTCGATATCGTCAACGATCTCGACGCAGCGCAACTGTGATGCTTTCATCGAAGGATGAAAACGCGAAAGCGTCACTGTTCCAATGGTTCGTGCAAGTTTCATAGTTCTGTTCGTCGTTTCTTGTCCTGGCGACCCGTGACCCTTTCGCGGGTGTTCACGATTTCGCAATCTTGGCCACAGCGTTCACTGCCGCGACCAAATTCAATTTCTTCATGTCCAAAACCCAAACCTCTGGGTCCAACTCTGCTGCAAACCGTCCGACATCCGCCATCGCTGCAACCATCGCAGCCCGCTTGCCTTGGTTTGCAATGATCCGGTGCAAGTCGACTGCCGGCGTGTCGCTCAAAACGACATGGCAACCGATCGCATTGATCCCGCGAGCAGACAGTTGACCGATCGCAGCGATTGCACGATTCGGTTCCGAGCTATCGGTGATGAATTGGTTGATCGGCCCGGCGTTGGTGTTGGCTTTGGTTTGTGGTTGCATCGCCAGCGGGATTTCTACGCTGCGAGTGATTTCTATTCCGCGTCTGGCGGCTTCGTCTTTCGCAGCCGGTGTCACGATGGCTTTCATGTCGACAAAAACTTGCGACGGATGCCCGCTTACCGATTCAATGGTTGCGACGGTGATAACACGGTCACTGATTGAAACGGCTGTTTGATTTGTCGGATGCGCGAGGGTTGTTTCAGGATTACCGGCCAACCGCTGCATCACCAACCGTACGATCGCAGCTATCTGCGCCGAATCAGCTAGAGAGTCAGTAGGTTGGGTTGAAGTTGTCATTGTGTGTTTTGTCCTGACACGCTCTGGCATAGTCGACAGACGGAAGTCAAAAGCGGTTTGCCAGTTTGTTAGTCAACGATTCCCGCCACGCTCCAGCGTGCTGGCGTCGCCTTGTGTGAAGTCACCGTGCGAGCATACGAACCATCGCTGGTTAAGATCACTTTGTCTCCGATTCGTGCGCCAAAACTATCGATCACCAAAAGTGGCGGACCGTCGTTGGCGTCATCTGTTCCAAATGGCTGAGCAATCACTAAGCGTTGGCCTTCAAAGCTTTCATGCTTGATGGTGGCGTGGGCTGTCGCGATTACTTTTGCTGGTTGCATTCTTTCAAAAGGCCTAACGTTGTTGGGGCAAGTCGTCTTTGCAGCACCCTCTTGCGTGAGGGTGGATTTCGTTTACACCACTCGTAGCTCGTCGATCATGCTACAGCGACGTTCTCTGGTGAACGTGATGGGTGTTGTCACGCCTTCGCCGGTTGGTCCTGCGATCGAGAATGACAGGTATCCTTCACCGCCCAATCCTAGTGACGCCATGCACGGACCGTTTTTGACGTACAGCGTCGTATCGAGCTCGCGGCCCATCTTGGTCATGTTGGAGACGTTGCGCGAGTGAATGATCGCCGTGTGGCGGAAGCCATGTTCGTACTCTTTTGCCAATGCGATCGCGTGATCAACGTTGCGTGCTCGTACGAAAGGCACAAACGGCATCATTTGTTCCACGCTGACGAACGGATGATGCTCGTCGGTTTCGCCAAACACCAGTTCCGTTGTCGCAGGCACATTCACGCCCGCAGCGGCAGCCAAGAACGATGCGTCTTGACCGATAAAGTCTTTGGCGGCCGCATCATGATTATCGTCTCCGACTTGGACAATCGCTTTGCTGGTCAACGCTGCAATCTGCTGCGAGTTCAACTCTGCGGCTCCAGCGTTTCGCATCGCCGCCATCATTTGGTCAAACACGCTATCAACCACAAAGACTTCTTTTTCTGCGATGCACAGCAAGTTATTGTCGTACGCAGCACCCTGAATGATGCACCTAGCGGCGTTATCAAGGTCAGCTGTTTCATCAACAACAACCGGTGGGTTGCCAGGCCCGGCGACAATCGCTCGCTTGCCACTGTTCAGTGCCGCGCGGCCAACGGCGGGTCCGCCAGTCACACAGATCAAGGCAACTTGTCGATGCTTGAACAAAGCGTTGGCGCTTTCCAAAGTTGGTTCAGCGATCACACAAATGAGGTTGTCGATGCCGACTTCTCGGGAGATCGCTTCATTGAATCGTCGCACGCCCTCAGTCGCAACACGCTTGCCGCTTGGGTGCGGATTCACAACAACCGCGTTGCCACCGGCAATCATGCTAACCGAGTTGCCAGTGATCGTAGGCAAACTGTGAGTAACCGGAGTGATGGCGCCAATGACTCCAAACGGAGCTCGTTCAATGACAGCCAAACCATTGTCACCGCTATAGCACTTGGTATCCAAGAACTCAGTTCCTGGCGAAAGCATGCCTAGCGTTTTCAGTTTTTCGATCTTGTGCTCAAGACGCCCAATCTTGGTTTCTTCCATCTCCATCGATCCGAGTTCTTCACAATTATCGATTGAGATGCGGCGAATGATGTCAATGACCTTGGTGCGATCAGCCATTGGTCGTTCACGCAATTGCTCAAATGCTGCGCGAGCAGCTGTGACGGCAGAGTCGGCGTCATAAAAGACACCGTGACGCCCACCAGCAACAGCGTTGGTGCTAGCTGGAGCAGAATTTCCATTGCGACCTGGAGGCATTGGACCGACTTCGGCCAATACCTGCGCGACGACGTTTCGGATCAGGTCTTCGTTGTATTTCATGGTTTGGTTCTCTTGGATTTACCGCGCTGAGCCATCCCAAAATCGGAACGGCAAAGTAGTTACTAACTCCGCGAATAAACGCTGTCTTTGTCAATGTGAACGTTGTCGACGATGCCGATAATCACGGCATCGATTGGCAACTCTTTTGTTTCCGGCGTCAGCCTTGCGCTACTACCTTGCGTGATCAAAACAAAGTCATCTTCGCCCGCGCCCAATGTGTCGACGGCGATAAAAGTACGTCCAGTCGTCACCAACGATTCGCGACTCTCGCCGCACAATCGATAGGGTTCGACCACCAGCAACTTGTGGCCAGTCATCGTTTCTACCTTTTGGGTACTGACGACCGATCCAGTGACTTTGGCTATGAACATGGTTTGGTTACTCGGTTAACGATCACTAGCATTTCAAAACGCTGACGGTTTGTCGCGCAACGATCAGTTCTTCGTTGGTCGGAATCACCCACAGTTGTGTGCGACTACTGCCAGTATGGAATTTCGACTCACCGCTGACGGCGTCGTTCGCCGCAACATCAAGCTCAATTCCAATCTCTTGTAAATCTTGGCACACGGCGGCACGAATCGATTTTCCATTTTCGCCAATGCCACCAGTGAAGACGATCGCGTCGACACCGCCCATTGCAACAATCATCCCGCCCATGTGCCGCCGAATTTCTTGCACGTAAACGTCCAAGGCCAATTGGCATCCCGCGTCACCATCGCTTGCTCCAGCTTCCAAGTCGCGAATGTCGCCACTCTTTTTGCTCAAGCCCAATAGTCCACCCTGGCTAGCCAGTGTCGACAAAACTTCGTCAAGCGTTTTGCCGGTCGCCTGCATGATCAGCGGCAAAGCGAACGGGTCAAAATCGCCGACTCGGTTGTTCTGTGGCAGTCCGGTTTGCGGCGTCATGCCCATCGTCGTCATCACACTTTGCCCGGCCTGAATCGCCGTCAAACTGCTGCTTCCGCCCAAGTGACATGAGATCACTCGAGCATCTTCACGGCCAAGCAATTCGGCACTTCGTGTGGCGATGTACCGATGACTAGCACCGTGAAATCCCCACTTGCGAATGTGCAATTGGTCAGCCCACTGACGTGGAATGGCATACTCTTTCCGAGCAGCTGGAATCGTCTGATGAAAGTCCGTTTCAAAAGCTGCAATCAATGGCAAGTCCGGAAAACGTTCTTGCAGCGTTTTCATTGCAGCAATGTAAGGCGGGTTGTGTGCGGGCGCTGCCGCGTTCATTTCCGCCATCGCATCCAAGACTTCATCGTCGACTTGAAAGACACCCGATTTGCGTCCACCGTGAACGGCTTTGAAACCGATCGCAGCAACTTCGCTGGCCTCTTTCAACACTCCATGCTCAGGATCCGTTAACTGTTGCAAACATGCCGCAACCGCAACGCCATGATCGGGAACGCTCATGGTCATCGTATCTGACCAATCGCCAATCTCGACATGACACTCGCTTTCGCTCTCGCCAATACGTTCAACCGCACCGCGCGCTAGACAGCGCTCGTTGCTCATGTCGAACAAGCGATACTTAAAGCTCGTTGAACCAAGGTTTGCTACCAGGACTAACATTCCGTGTTCCTTTTGGTGATTCGCATTCCAATCATCACTTTTCCCTTGCAAGGGTTCAGTGATTGCGAGGGAAACGCTCGGTTCGGTGATTCCTCCCCTAGCCGATCCCCCAGATGAAGAATGCGTGTCTACGCCAAAAAAGCCTTTTCCAATCCTTCGCTTGGGCGAGGGATAATGTGGCTGCTGACAAGTTCGCCAACTTGCGAAGCTGCGTTTGCACCAGCTTCGACGGCAGCGCGAACGCTACCAACATCGCCACTAACAACTGCGGTCGCCAAACCGCCGCCGATGTCGACTCGTTTAACGATCTGGACGTTAGCCGCTTTGGCCATCGCGTCAGTTGCTTCGATCAAAGCCAACAGGCCCTTCGTTTCGATCAATCCAATTGCGTCATTCATTATGTATCTCAAAAAAGTTGTAGGTGTGTTTGTTCTGCTGGTAAGCCGCAAAACGCTAACCGTGATTCATCAGCAAGTTCCAGATGGAACCAAAGGCGCGAGCCTTGCTGCCTAAGAATCGCGATTCGCGCGACGACTTAGGACTTCTTGGCGGCTGCCGCTGGAGTTTTCAGTACTTTGCCCAGGTCATCGTGCGGACGTGGGATGACTTGAACACTCAAGACCTCGCCGACTCGACCAGCTGCTGCTGCACCTGCATCGGTTGCTGCTTTCACGGCCGCTACATCGCCACTGACGAATACGCTGACCATACCGCCACCAACTTTGTCCCAGCCAAGAAACTGGACATTGGCGGCTTTCATCATTGCGTCGGCTGCCTCGACAAGGGCAACGAACCCTTTTGTCTCAATCATGCCGAGTGCTTCGCTAATCTTTGCCATCGGTTGAATGCCTTTGGTAAGGGGAGTTTTTAAGAGATTGTTAATTACTAGTAGTTAATCTTCTGCTTGCTTCGCGTCTCTCTCTGAGAGTGACGCGATTCTGAAAAGAGTCAGATGACTCTTCTGTTTTTAATCATGGCAACCGCAGCCTTCTTGCTTTTGCAAGATGACCTCGCTTGCCGCGTCCAAGTTGCACGCGTTTCCTTCGTCGGTATCAATGTGCACTTCCAGTTTTGACGTCTCGTCGGCTCGCACCAACACATCGTCAAATACCAGACTGCAATCGTGACTTGTGATCTTGAGCTGCATGTAGTCGCCTTTGTTGACGCCGTAGAAAGCAGCATCGTGCATGTTCATGTGTACGTGACGGGCCGCACGAATCACGCCCTGTTCCAGCTGAACGCTACCAGCGGGGCCAACCAACACGCACCCAGGCGTGCCTTCGATTTTGCCGCTGTGCCGGATCGGTGCGTCGATGCCCAGCGAAATGGAATCCGTTAACGCCAGTTCGACTTGGCTGGCTGCACGTGTTGGTCCCAGTACGCGTACGTTCGCCAGCATTCGGCGGCGCGGACCAACAACCATCACAGTTTGCTTGGCCGCGTAAAAACCATCTTGGTACAAACCCTTTTCTGGTTCCAATTTGGTACCGCTGCCGAAAAGTGTTTCCACGTGCTCGTCAGTCAAATGACAATGTCTAGCCGATATGCTGACTCGCAAATTCGGTTTGCCGTCTACCCAGCCCGGTGGTGTACTGCTGGGCATGTTTGGCGAGACCGCTGCAGCGTTGATAGCACCGGTTTGGCGAATCGCGGCACGGACAAGTTGTTCGATTTGATTTCGGTCGATCGTCGAATTCATATTTGCTTCGTTGTATTCTTAGACGTATGTCGATCGGTCATTGCGCACCGGCGGCAGCCAACACTAGCTCGACCTCAGCCCCGGCAAGCCTTTCTTTCCACTCTGAATCCACGTTGGTATCGGTTACCAACGCTTGCACTTCATTCAACCCGCACAATCGCGACAAGCTGACTTTTCCAAACTTGCTACTGTCAGTCACAACGATCGATTGATCGGCTGCTTCTAACATCGCTTTTTCACTTTCCACCAACATCATGTCACTGTTGAAGTATCCGCGCTCGGTTACTCCCGCGACACTGACGAAGGCGCGACGCACATTGATCGTTTTCAACATCGCGTCGGTCATCGGTCCAATTGCAACGGCTCGCCGCCCACGCACGCAGCCGCCAACCATCACCAAATCAATCGTTTCGCTACTGCTAAGCAGATGCGCCACAGGCAAACTGTTCGTGACGACCTGAAGCGGACGACCCACCAAGTGACGCGCGATTTCATAAGTCGTGCTGCCACCATCCAGCAGGATCGTGTCGTGATCTTCGATTAGCTCGGAAGCTAACTTGCCAATCGCGCTCTTGGCCGACCATTGATTGTCACCACGCGTCTCAAAGGCTCGCATGGTGCTGGACTGTCCTGTCCAAAACACGCCGCCATGAGTTCGCCTGACATCGCCGGTGCCCTCAAGTTGCTCAATGTCTCGGCGAACTGTCGACTCGCTGACTTGCAACGTTTCAGCCAATTCACCCAATGATGCAAACCCGCTGAGCTGAACTAGCTCGCGGAGTCGATCACGTCGCGAATCGGTCGAAATGGGGCTTCCCACCAAAGTCTCCTAAACAGTCTGTTTTGCCACAATGATAGTTTTCCGTCATTGATGACGAAAATCAAGCATGTTTTTCCAGACCGGTGACGGAAATGAAAGAAAACTCCCATTTCAAGGAGCATTTGTGTCAAAATATGGCGTTTTACCAACAAGCTGAGCCTGCTTCGGCGGTGATTTTGGTAACCCGACGCGTGAGCGAGGGACCGGTCAAGATTGATTGTCCCTCGCTTACGCTCTTACGCTTCGGGTTACCAGAACAGCGGTTTTTGGTTGTAGGCCGGACCAAGGACGCGATACGTGCCGGAACAGCGCAAACGCCT
>CAYNNP010000253.1:0-9505 GCA_964398215.1 uncultured Pirellulaceae bacterium
CCTGGTGCGAACACTAACTGGCAAATCGATTCGACAGAGAACATTCTGGATGGAACCGGCCAACTGAACATCGGCGATTCCTTTGAAGTCGTCTTCACCGTCACGATCGATCCTGATGGGCTGGATAGCGTTTCGCAAGCCTTGGAAAACCAAGGAACCGTTACTGGTGATGCGTTAGATGAAAATGGTAATCCAATCGCTGGCCTGCAAGCCTCCGACGATTCGGATAACGGCACCGATCCCAACGGGGAAAACGGCGAAGACAATGGTGATGGAACGTTTGCAAACGATCCAACGCCGATCATCATCGCTGACATTGCTGTTGCTAAGCGAGTCATTGGATCGCCAGTTCAACTTACCAACGACAACTTTGCAGTCACCTACGAACTGGTTGTCGAAAACATCGGTACGGTTGACTTGAGCGAATTGACGTTGAGTGATGACATCAGAGCTCAGTTTGGTTCGGCGTTTGTTGGCGCAGGCAACTTGTCCCTAGCAAGCGGACCGACTCAACCTCTTAGCACCGTTGTTTTGAACAGCAGTTGGGATGGCGATGGCATTACTGATATATTGGACGAGGGATCGACAAGCGAACTGTCGATTGGCGATTCGTTTGCCATTCGCTTCGTGGTTGAAGTCGATCCAGATGCGAGCGGCACATCGGGCCCACTGAACAATCAAGCGACCGTCGCAGGCCAAGCGGTTGACTCGAGCGGCAACCCTATCAAAGACGAAACCGGGAACCCAATCACAACCAACGATCTTAGCGATAGTGGTGCCGATCCATCGACTGCCAACAGCGGCGAACCTGGCGACACAGCGATCACCGACGACCCAACGCCACTTTTGATTCCCGACCTGGGCGTTGGCAAACAAGCCAATACGGTTACGATCGCAACCGATGCCAATGGCAATGAATTGACCGGTTCTTATGACATCCAGTACCTGGTCGTCATCGAAAACACGGGAACAATCGAACTGACCAATCCTCAATTGCTGGATGATTTGACATCGACTGCAACGTTCGGCGACGCTTATGACGCGAGCCTGCTAAGCGGACCGAGTGACCGCAGTGGGCTGATCACTGGACCCGCAATCGTTAGCCACACATTGGCCAACGCTGGCGATTTGCCAAACCTGAACTCAGGTTTCTTGGGCGGTGGTACCGAGGCTGGCCTATTCGACGGAACCAGCGGAAGAATTCAAGTCGGAGAACAGATCGTTCTTTCGTTCACGATTCGGATCGATACTCTAGAGCTAACCGACGGTGACGCACTTGATGGGTCGGCGCAAAATCAAATCCAAGGCTCAGCAAATTCTTCTCAAGGCTCTGTGACCGACGATTCGGATCATGGTCTGAATCCGAACACCAACAACAACAATGGTGTTGGATCGGACGACCCGACGCCACTGCAAGTTCCTCAGGTTCGCTTGTGGAAATCGCACTCCGATGCGGTCAGCAATGGCGACGGGACTTCGACCATCACCGTTCAGCTGCGTGTCCAGAATAGCGGCACCGTGGATCTACAAAACCTTGTACTTTCCGAAGACTTGAGAGATCAGTTTGGCGACGCATTCATCTCGGCGACGGCACCAACCATCGTTTCGGGACCATCATTCCCTACAAGCAACATTCCTGCGGGACTGATCAATACGTCATGGAACGGTTTGACCTCGCTAGACGTCTTTGATTCAACATTCGGCGGCGAAATGCTTGCTGCTGGTGATCAATTCACCATCGAGTTCGATGTGGTCGTTGATCCAGATTTGAACGACGACAATGCCGACTACTTGCAAAACACGGCAACGATTTCAGGTGACGGCACGAACTTTGATGGCAGCACCATCACGGTCAGCGACGACAGTGGTGTGGACAACGGAAACGGAATCGACTCTGACGAACCGACTTCAGCGATCATTCCTGAAATTGCGATCGTCAAAAGAGCTGGGGACGCGATTGCAAACGGTGATGACTGGAATGTGACGTTCACATTGGTGGTTGAAAACACTGGATCGGTGAACCTTAACAACCTAACGCTACTGGACGATATCAGCAGCCAGCTTGGCAACGCTTTCGTGTCGGTCAGCGGACTTTCAATCAACAACTTTGCGGGCGCGGGAACTGCTCCTGCGGTAAACCCAGCGTGGGCCAATAACAACACATCGGCAAGCTTGATTAGTGGCGGTGATTTGGATCCCGGAGATCGATTCGAAGTCGTTTACACGGTAACGATCGATCCCGATAGAATCGATTCCATGTCCCAGGCTTTGAACAACCAAGCCACCATTGGCGGTGACGCGGTTGATCAAATGGGTAATCCGCTATTGAGCGATCTGGGGACGCAGCTAACCGCTGGCGATATTTCTGATGATGGGTCCAACCCGCAGGGGACAAATCCTGGCGAAAATGGTGACACTGGCACCGACGCTGATCCAACGCCGATCATTATCGCGGACACAAGTATCGCGAAACAAGTGATCGGGCAGCCGACGATTCTTGCCAATGGGAACTTTGCTGTTACCTATCAACTGGCGGTCGAAAACATCGGCACCGTGAACCTCAGCAACCTAACGTTGGTTGACGATCTGGAAACTCAGTTTGGCACAGCGGTCTTCCAAGGTGTCAGCGGTTTGAACTTCGTCGCGCCACCGGCCAATGCTAACAGCAGAATTTCCCTCAACACCGCAAACTGGGATGGCACCGCAGCAACCGATATCTTGGATCAAGCTGCTGGAAACCATCTGGCGATAGGCGATTCTTTCGCGATCCAATTCACAGTCGAAGTCGATGCAGGTGCTGCAACGGGAGTTTTGAACAATCAAGCGACCATCTCGGGCACAGCTGTGGACTCCAACGGCGATGTTTACACGAATGCTGCCGGCGCGCCGATCACTTCAAGTGACGATTCAGATTCCGGGCCAACAACTGCTGACAATAATGTTGGCCAACCTGGTGACACCGGCGGAAGCGATGACCCAACTCCAACGTATATCCCAAATATTGGACTGGCAAAACAAGCCGGCGCTCCGGTTCCAAACGGTGACAATTTCGACGTCGTCTTCACATTGGTTTGGGAAAACACCGGCAACGTCACCCTCAATGACTTGACGCTATTCGATGACGTTCGTGCTCAATTTGGCAACGCATTCCTGGCGGCTTCGGGACTGACGGTTCAGAACTTCAGCGGAACGGGCACCGCACCAGTTGCAAATACTAACTGGAACGGAAACACAGCTCTCAGCATGATCTCCGGTGGTACTGCAAACGTAGGCGACTCATTCGAAGTCGTGTTCACGGTCACTATCGACCCTGATGGATTCGATGGGACGAGCCAAGCACTCAGTAACCAAGCGACTGCATTCGGTGACGCACTGGACGAAAACGGGAACGCCATTTTGGATGATTCGGGTAACCAGATCGTCGCGTCAGATGTCAGTGACAACGGCAGCAATCCCAATGATGAAAATGGGGTATCGGAAACCAACGATGGTATCCACGCAAACGACCCAACGCCTGTGCTGATCGCGGACGTATCGGTTGTCAAATCAGTCGTTGGTATCTCGTCGGAATTGCCCAACGGAAACTTTGATGTCCAATACGAATTGATCATCGAAAACACCGGAACATTGGACTTGGTAAATCTAACTTTGGTTGAAGACCTGACCACGCACTTTGGTACAGCGCTGTACAGTGCTGGTAATCTGAGACTGGAAGCTGGCCCAGCAAATGCAGGCAGCAGCATCACGCTGAATTCAACCAGCTGGGATGGGAACCTAGTCACTGAAATGATTGACCAAACCGTGGCTTCATCGCTTGCGGTTGGCGATTCTTTCACCGTGCGATTCACTGTTCAAGTCGACCCTGACGCGGTGGGAGCCCCACAAGGACTTGATAACCAAGTCACCGTGGGCGGTACGGCGACCGATTCCACAGGCAACTTCATCGTTGGCCCCGATGGGACTCCGGTCACAACCACCGACGACTCTGATTCGGGAACCAACCCGAACAGCGACAACCCGAATGCTGCTGGTGACAACCAGACCAGTGACGACCCGACACCACTGCTGCTGCCGGACGTTTCTTTGGCCAAGCGTGCTGGCGACGCCGTTCCAAACGGAGAAGACTATGACATCACGTTCACATTGGTCTTTGCAAACACCGGAACCACAACGCTGAACAATCTGACTTTGACCGACGACATAGCCGCCGAATTTGGCAACACCCTTGTCGGCATCAGCAATCTCGGCGTTCAGAATTTCTCGGGCACTGGTACAGCCCCCACCGTCAACGGCGGTTGGTTGGCCGATACCACTGAATCGCTGATCAGTGGTGGCACATTGCATGTTGGCGATCGCTTTGAAGTTGTTTTCACGACGACAATCGACCCAAATGCCGATGGCGCATCAGTATCACTTGATAACCAAGCAGTCGCGACTGCCAACGGGCTGGATGAGAATGGCAATCCGCTGCTAGACACGAACGGCGACCCGGTGTTGACCAGTGACGAAAGTGACAACGGAGCCAACCCGAGCGACGAGAATGGATCCGAAGACACAGCGGACGGTGTCTTTGCAAACGACCCAACACCAATTCAAATCGCGGACCTATCAATTGCGAAAGCTGTTGTGGGCGAACCGAATCTATTGTGGAATGGCAACGCTGTCGTGACCTATCGATTGATCGTCGAAAACACCGGTACCGTTGATCTTGCCAACCTAAGTCTGATTGAAGACCTGGAGTCACAATTTGGAAGCGTCTTCCGCGACGCAGGCAACTTGGTCATTTCGGCTGCACCTACCAATCCGGCTAGCAGCATCACACTGAACTCTGCGGGCTGGGACGGAGCAACGGACTTAGAATTGATCGACGTATCCGCAAGCAACCTGCTAGCCGTTGGCGATTCGTTCGCACTGGAATTCACTGCAGAAGTCAACGCACTCGAAGTCACCGGCCCGCTGCTGAACCAAGTCACTGGGGTCGCACAAGGAACGGATACGGCTGGCAATCTGCTGACTGATTCCAGTGGCAATCCACTGAATGCTGATGACGTCAGTGACAATGGACAAGACCCACGGTCAGAAAATGGCGAAGACGACAGCGATGGTATTTTTGGCAACGACCCAACGCCTGTGAACATCGAACTGGACCCAACCGGATTCTTCTACGATGAAAGTACCGGCGAGATTTTGACGGGAGGATCCATTTCTGTGGCCGGACCAGGACCCGGAACTGTCAACTTGGTCGATGACGGAGACGATGGCGATTACCAATTCTTTGGCACCACTCCTGGTACTTATGTTGTCACAGTCACAGCACCTCCGGGATTCGAATTGGCACTGGACCAACTGAGTGGAACCCCACTGGATCCAACGGGACTGGGCAATCCGTTCTTACTGGGTTCAAGCGATCAAGATGGAGATGGGTTCTTGGATGACACGACGCCAACGACGTATTACTTGGAATTCGATCTGAACATTGGTGATCCACTTCTGCTAAACAACAACTTGCCATTCAGACGAGCATCCTTGGGCGCCCCCGGCGTATCGGGCAACCCGCCACAACTGCCGTTCATTCCACCGATCTATCGGTCGCCAATCGCGGGTTTGCTCAGTAGCTACATTGGTGCTCCGGGGCCGATCTATTCAGGTATCCCAGTCAACTCGAATGCGAATCCATTGTCACTGGATAGTGGTCGAGCTGTAACGGGCGGCTATTCAACCGGCGGTCTGATGGACGATTGTGCTTGTCCCGCACCGATCACTCCGGCGTGTCAGCCAATCGATCCATGTGGTCAATTCGGTGTGCCAGTTGATGGGCCGATTATGCATATTCAGGACGAAGTGATTCTCGACGACGATTGTCCCTGCGATTCAATTCTTCAAACGACTGTTGCTCCTGAAACCGATCCGGATGCGATTAGCGAGAATGATGCCGAAAGGGAAACAGAAGCTGAGTTGACGCAAGTCGATTCTGATTCGAGTTTGACAAAAACGCACAAGCGTGAGGAAACGATTCGCCGGCCGTGGTTCTTGAAAAAAATCGCTACTTGGTTCAGTGCCTAGTAACGGGCTTCCAGCCTGTGAATAGAAAAAAACACAGGCTGGAAGCCTATGCCACTTTTGTCTAGCGACAGGCGGGTACCTTGTGCGATGCGGGTTGGTTAGGATTTTGAGGGCTCAGTAGGTTCTCTTTGCTACTGCGCCAACAATTTTCCTTCGCTGGCAACTGGTTCCACCCATGAAAAAACACGAATGGCGCGAGAATACTGAGGATGGTGAGACTCGTTTGGTCACAGTCACGCGGCACGCCGGCAAGTGGCAACTGCAATCGCGTCTCAAGACTGAATCCGAATGGACGAAGTTTCCCGTCATCCTGCTGGAGGATCTGGAGAGTCTGCACGAAATCATCTCGAACAAGTATCGACGCAATCGGGTGCCTCATAGCCACGTCTTAGAAATCGAAGCCTTGATCGCTGCGGCACAGGCGAAAAAACACTAGTGAGAAAAACCTGCTACGAAGCAGTTGAGTTCACTACGAGGCTGTGATTTTTTGGAAACGCCTTTTTGGGTGAGCGACAAGACGCTAGCCATCGGCCAATTTGCGCAGAATCGAACGCCACAAAAACGGCGGCTATCGCCTTGCCGCTCACAAAACAAAAAACTCACAGCCTCTACGGTGTTTTCGCTTTCAATTCTTCTTTTGCTTTTTCCAAGAACTTCATCGCATCGACTGGTGTCATTTCATTGACATCTAATTCTTGGATCTGGTCCAAGAGCGGGTGGTCGGCAAATCCAAACAACGTCAACTGATACTTTCCAGAGTTGTTCGTATCGTTGACTGGGGCAATGGTTGGTCGATCCAAAGCGTCGCGATGATCGGATTCCAGCTGCGCCAAAACGTCTTTGGCACGTTCGTTGACTTCGATTGGAATGCCTGCCAGCCGGGCGACATGAATCCCATAGCTCTTGTCGGCTCCGCCAGCGACAATGCGGTGCAAGAACACGACTTCATCATTCCATTCTTTGACGGCAACATTCAAATTGGCAACGCGCGGAAGCGATTCCTCCAGTTGCGTCAGTTCGTGGTAGTGGGTCGCGAACAATGTTCGGCAACCAATCTGTTCGTGCAAGTGTTCTGTGATCGCCCATGCCAACGACAGTCCATCGTAAGTGCTTGTGCCTCGTCCGATCTCGTCCAATATCACAAGGCTGCGTGATGTTGCCGTATTCAAGATCCTAGCGGTTTCGACCATTTCAACCATGAAAGTACTTTGCCCGCGACTGAGTTCATCGCTCGCGCCCACGCGTGCAAAGATCCGGTCAGCGATGCCAACGACCGCTTTGTCGGCGGGTACGAACGATCCAGCTTGAGCCAACAAGGTGATGAGTGCGACCTGCCGAATGTAGGTGCTTTTTCCAGCCATGTTGGGACCGGTGATCAGCAAGATCATTCCCGACTCGGGCGAATGGACACAATCGTTTGGAACGAATTCGCCTTGAGGCAATGTGGCGTCCAAAACGGGGTGGCGTCCTGCCTCGATTCGGAGGACTGAATCCGTGGTCATTTCGGGGCGAATCCAATTTCGCTGGACCGAAATTTCCGCAAGTGATCCAAGTGCATCCAATTCGGCCATCGCCATCGCCACCTCTTGCAGGATGGACAAGTGCCGATGAGTCTCGCCGCGAATGTCTTGGAAAATCAATTGTTCGCGCGACGATGCTTTGTGGTCTGCATCCAGTACTTTTTCTTCGTACTCTTTTAGGTCGGGTGTGATGTATCGCTCACAGTTTTTCAACGTCTGCTTGCGAATGAAATGTTCCGGAACTTTGTCTTTATGGGCATTGGTGACTTCCAGGTAATACCCAAAGACCCTGTTGAACCCAACTTTTAAATTCGGAATGCCCGTCTCGTCCATCTGTTTTTGCTGGTACTGGGCAATCCATTGCTTGCCACCTGTGGCCAACTCCCGCAGCGAATCCAATTCTTCATCAAATCCATCGCGAATGAAGTTGCCATCTGAGGCAGAGATTGGGCACTCATCGGCAAGCGCGGACTCGAGCTTTGAACGCAACGAGGGACACAAGTGCAAGTGTGCTTCGACGAAATTCAATCGTTCTGATTTTCGTTCAGAAAGTCTCGCTTTTAGTTTCGGCAATCCTGCTAACGTGTTCCCAATCTGTTGAAGATCACGTGGTCCTGTGCGACCGGTTGCGATTCGCCCAAGGAGCCGGGAGATGTCAAACGTACTCTTGAGGGTTGTACGCACGTCGGCCCGAAGTGTTTGGTCATTCACCAATTCTTCGACCGAGTCGTGCCGTTGTTGGATCGAATTTTCGTCGATCAATGGCGCTGCAATCCAGTCGGCCAACAATCGTGACCCCATGGACGTACACGTCATGTCAATCACATCCAGCAGCGACCCGCTGCGCGAAGCAGTCCGAAGGGTGCGAGTAATTTCCAGACTGCGGCGCGTTGCAGCGTCTATCTGCAAAACGGGGGATTTGTGATGCGAAGACAATCCGCGAAAGTGATCAAGGTCGCTTCGCTGTGTTTCCTGTAGATAGGTTAGCACCCCACCAGCAGCGCGAATCGCAGGAACATCATCATCGCCAAAACCGAAGCCTTCTAAGTTGTGAACACTAAAGTGCTTGCATAGCGTTTCGCGCGATGAATCGTCGGCAAAGGTCCAGGCTGGCCGCGACGTCCATACCCACGGTGCGGTTGTGTCGGGACTGAACCTTGCATCGTCCTCGCGAAACAAAACTTCGGCGGGTCCGATGCGTGCCAGTTCGTCGTCCAAACGCGACCTCGGGAACGTGCCCGCTTCGAATCGCCCACTGGAGAGTTCCGCCCAAGCGATTCCGACCCTTGCTTCGGCGGCGTTCTTCTTTGCAGCACCCGTCGGTTTCTCGATACAGACTGCCACCAAAAAATTGGTTTCGCGCGGATCAAGCAGACCATCATCAGTCAGTGTGCCGGCGCTAACAACACGAGTGACTTCGCGTTTGACCAGCCCTTTGGCTTGCTTTGGATCCTCCATCTGTTCGCAAACAGCCGCGCGAAACCCAGCGCGAATCAGTTTGTGCAGATAGGGTTCCAGCTGATGGTGGGGAAAGCCAGCCATCGCAGTTGGGTTCGCGCTATCTTTATCGCGACTGGTCAGCGTCAGGCCCAAGACCTTGGCTGCAGTTTTGGCATCTTCGTAGAACAATTCATAAAAATCACCCATGCGGAAAAACAACAGGGCGTCGCCACATGCTGCTTTCGCATCGTGATATTGCCGCATCATAGGAGTCATACACAAAATTTAACGCGGCGACCGCATTCGGGACAGTCTCCTGCTGCCTACATTGACGCTGAATTGGCGTTCAGTCGCCCAGGAAATAACGACTGCGGAATATTTTCGGTCTCGCCGCCCATCAGCGACCGCCGAAAACACTGAATCTAGGTTTCAGACACTGATTGGGCGCAAAAAGAAAGCCAAGGCGACCATGCCTTGGCTAA
>CAYNNP010000254.1:0-9385 GCA_964398215.1 uncultured Pirellulaceae bacterium
TTCCGCGTTCAAAAGAACGCGGCCTCATTGAAGCACGGAGATTGAAGCGTGAGTGCAGCGGAATTGACAGCCTTCCGCGTTCAAAAGAACGCGGCCTCATTGAAGCTTCATCATCACTCATCCAACAAGCACAAAAACGATGAGACCTTCCGCGTTCAAAAGAACGCGGCCTCATTGAAGCCGCGCTACTGAACCACTTGTTTCCGCGCCCATCGTCCTTCCGCGTTCAAAAGAACGCGGCCTCATTGAAGCTTGTTCGTGTTGTCACTTGGTGGGATCGGCGGTTTTGCCTTCCGCGTTCAAAAGAACGCGGCCTCATTGAAGCAGGTCTGATCCGCCAGATGCGATCGCGAAAAGCGACCTTCCGCGTTCAAAAGAACGCGGCCTCATTGAAGCTCGGCCTTGGCCCCTTTGCGTAGCTCGGCACCTAGTCCCTTCCGCGTTCAAAAGAACGCGGCCTCATTGAAGCACCGTCGATCGTATCGATTCCGCGAAGGGTGACCGCCTTCCGCGTTCAAAAGAACGCGGCCTCATTGAAGCTTGACAATCGCCGCCGCCATCAAACATCAGGGGGACCCTTCCGCGTTCAAAAGAACGCGGCCTCATTGAAGCCGTGAGAAGCGGAACTATAACGGAGCGTCACGCAAACTTTCCGTGTTCAAAAGAACGCGGCTTCATTGAAGCGGCGCAGTCCCGAATAGCGCGTCATTGACATCCACCTTTCCGCGTTCAAAAGAACGCGGCTTCATTGAAGCTGTTGTTTTTAGCCGCTGCCGGCAACCGATTCGACCTTTCCGCGTTCAAAAGAACGCGGCTTCATTGAAGCTCGATCATCCAGAATTTGAGACCCGCTCGTCATCAGGACTTTCCGCGTTCAAAAGAACGTGGCTTCATTGAAGCGGGGCACTGGCTAATACTGTGGGGTCTACTCCATCATCTTTCCGCGTTCAAAAGAACGCGGCTTCATTGAAGCTGCGAATGTTCAAGTGGGGCGTGGCGGAGGAAATGGTGCCTTTCCGCGTTCAAAAGAACGCGGCTTCATTGAAGCTGCTCAGGTGCGTAACTGACTCCTCGGGAAGAAAAATGCGCTCGTTCTCAACCGTAAACCGTTTGAGACCAATGACAGTTAGAAGCGATGATTACTTTTGTACTGCCCGAGGTTCGCGAGCGGTTCTTAGCTTAAAAGACTGGTGATCCAGCGCGACCACTGTGGTATTTGATCATCTGCCAGGACAGGTTTTGGCAATGACTCTAATGTGCTGCTGCCATGTTGGCCAGGTTTCTGCGCTCGGACGGTTAACAAACCGTTCACGTCGACTTCGAAACCGATCATTCGTGTGCGATGCATTCGACTGGTCTCATCTTCGCCTACTTCAAAGACATAGTTTCCAAGTTTTTGCCAATCCTTGCCTTGGACGCCAGAGGATTCGACCAGCGACAAGGACATCGACTGATTCTCGGGACTAACGGTTAGCCGACGATTGGTTCGCGCAGGCAAATCAGTTCCACGCGGAATGATCGGCAGAATCCTGGCGCGACCCTTCACGTCTTCCACCAAAATGCCGATTGACTGACTGAGAACACATCGCGGTGACTGCACGGGGCTAACGCCTGGCAATTCGGCTGCCAAGCATGCGGCGGCACCTCCTGCCACTTGGGTCCGTTCAACACTCGTGGGCTCCGGGAACTTCATCATCAAACGTTCGCGAATTTCTGGCAATCGTACAACGGGCCCCATCGTCAAACAGGTGTCGACATCTTTGTAGCGCAGCCCGGCTTGTTTGAATACGGTTTTGATGTTGCTGCCCAACCCGACAATCAAATCCTCCGCTTTCTCCAGCCAAGCGGTTCGAGGGATCTCGACCGTTAACATTTCGCCATTGCATGGCAAGGAAATTTTGACTGATGGCAATAGCAACATCGAATTCATCGCCTTTTCGCAGGCGACTTGTAACGCAGAACCTAGCGTCAACGACGTCCTCACATTGACATTGTGCTGTTGCAAGAATTCATGAGACGCCAAGTCAACCAGACGGTGCAACCAAGAAAGCGAACCTGTGTGCCAATGACCGCTGGTAGCTAGCTGCGTCAACTGGCCAGAGTCGTGCTTGAACAGTGCGACTTCGGATGCAAGTCCGGTCAAGCCAACGAAAAGTGTGATCTTATGAGGTTTGCTTTCCACCTCCGTTGCAATTGAAACGCTGGAGTCCATGTTAGCTTCGACCAGAATGGACTGGACAGCAGCGACGCTCCGGTCAACAAGTCTGACCGAACGCAAACCGGCCATCGTTGCGGCCTGCAAAATACTCTTGCGATGAAATTGATCGAAGGCAGCAGGAACCGTGATCGCAACATGCTCTGGAAATTCATCATCAGGCCATGCGTTTTGAATGACACGCCGAAGCAGAATTCCAATCAATACTTCTGGCGGACATTTGCGTCCATGAAACTCTCGGTCAACGAAGTCTTTGCCGATGTACATGGGCAAGCAATGGACGCTTTGTTTAGGATTTTCTGTACGAAGGCGCATCGCCAACTGGTCGAACAGTAGGTCTTTGCCCTGATATCCAAGCACCGCTCGAAGCAGCGATTGATTGTCGTCGCCAGCATTCAAGGGCTGAATATCGCCTTGCACATTTGCGTCTGCGGCTGCGACGTAAAACATTCCCAAATCGATACCAAGGACTTGCGTCGATACAACGGCCGAAGTCGATCCCTGCATGATCGTTGAATCGCTGGGCGACTGTTGGCCTGAAAACTCGGCCAGCCAAAGCGGAGCGGTTGATGCGTCGGAATAGCCTCGCAAGTCTTCGATGACTTCGTCCAGCGACGCATAGCGCGCGTTGGGAGTTTTTGCCAACATGCGCCGAAAAATATTTGCAAAGCTCAGGTCGATGTCTTCCCGGATTTGCATCAAATCTGGAATCTCGCCACAGCGATGACCGTAGACTTGATCCAAGTATTCGCCAACATAAGGAGGCCGAGCGGTCAACAGAAAGTGGAGCACACATCCGAGTGAATAGATATCGGTACGCGTATCGATTGTTTCTGGTGATTCCAATTGTTCTGGCGACATGTACGCGAGCGTGCCGACCAATCTTCCCTTCAAATCGGCATCACTTTTTCGGGACTCGATGATCTCGGCCGCAGGTGCATCAAGTCCCGCCGTCCCCAGCTGCGCCAAACCCATATCCAGCACCTTGATGGTTCCATCGGCGGCGCGCATGATATTTCCAGGTTTGATATCACGGTGCACAATTCCAGATCGATGAGCATGCAATAGCCCCAGTGCAGCTTGGCGAATCACCGTGACGGCTTCGGAAAGCGGTAACGGGCCGCTTCTTGAAACCCACTTCGTCAACGTCATTCCGTCGACATATTCCATCACGAAATAATTGATCCCATCAAACTCGCCAGCGTCAAAGGCGGCCACAATATTGGGATGCAAGAGTTTTGCGACCGCGCGGATTTCGGAAAAGAACCGATCGATCGCGGCCTCGTCTTGGATCCGATCATGTTTCAGCATTTTGATCGCGACGGCACGTTGCATGCGAACGTGTTCAGCCAAATAAACTTCACCCATACCGCCTTTGCCAATCATTCCCTTGATCGCATAGTCACCAATCTGGGTTGGAACCGCCGTCGCTGGGCCGTCAAAATCTAGAGAATCCCCGCTCCACTCGCCAATTTCTTGGGTGGGTTGATCGAAAAGCGGCGTTGGCTCATCAGAAGCTGACAGTTTCGGTGCTCAAGCGTTTCGGGGCTCGTGATTCGTTGGCCAGATGCCTACGATAGTGTTTGTTGCGTCGCTATTGTCGCGAAGCAGAGGTTGATATTCATTACTAAACTACGTTTTTGATATAGTTTTGCCTGATTCAAAATCGCCAGCCCTCGCTAAATCACGCCTTTTCCGCATTGCCACACGCGAAAGCCCGTTGGCGATGTGGCAAGCTGAGTATGTTGCAGCCAAATTGCTGGAAAAATCCATTCAAACGGAATTGGTGCCGCTTGTAAGCCGGGGCGACGTCGACATGCGCCCAATTGATAACACACGACAAGTGGGCCTATTCACCAAACGCATTCAGCAGGCTTTGGTACTCGATGAAGCCGACATTGCTGTCCATTCATTGAAAGATCTGCCGACGGAAGCTGACGAGCGTTTTACTCTTGCCGCTGTTCCCGTCCGCGAAGTCGTCCAAGATTGTTTGGTTTCCAACATCGCAGAAAAAATCGACGATCTACCCAATGGCGCGACGATTGGTACAGGCAGTTGCCGCCGTGCCGCTCAGTTGCTGCGGCAGCGCCCCGATCTGAACGTGCAACCAATCCGCGGCAATGTTCAAACGCGCCTATCAAAACTGGAATCGGGTGAGTTTGACGCGATCATTCTCGCCCAAGCAGGCTTGCTGCGGTTGCAGATGCACGACGTGCCAGCGACTCCGATTGAACTGAAATTCATGTTGCCCGCACCTGGCCAAGGTGCGCTGGGTATCGAAGTTCGCAGCGATGACTCGGCCGCTCTTGAAATCGCTTCGCTGCTGAATCACATCGACACGCAAGCAGCGGTTGTCGCCGAAAGAACGTTGCTCGCAAACCTAAACGGTGGTTGCCTGGCACCGATCGCTGCCTACGCTCAAGTAATCGATGGTAGTTTGAGCTTGCGTTCGCGCGTCTTGTCCGCTGATGGAAAAGATCAACTGGAAGAGTCGGGGGAAGTCGAAATTGGCGAGGGCGATGATATCGTCCAACTCGCAATCCAGCTTGCCAATGACGTCAGCAAAACCTTATCCGACCAAGGTGCGCGGAAACTGATTCAGCATACTCGAGATCAATAATCCAGTTCGTCGGTTGCGATCACGTACGCAGTTGCGTGAGTTCGGCAGGCACCAAGGCTCACGTGTAGTTTTTCGACACCGATCTGTTGCGAATAAAACGACGCCGATCCTGACAGCGCGATCCGTGGCCCCTCGCCACTGCTGGTCACGACTTCGATGTCGGTCCAGCGAACGCCCTGTTGGCGACAATTCAGCGCCTTCATCACGGCTTCCTTGGCGGCCCAACGGGTTGCGAACAACTGAGCAGCATTGGGGTTCAGTACACAGTGTTCGATTTCATTCGGTGTATAGACACGTTCCAGAAATTGCTCTCCATGCGTCTCGATCATCTTGGCGATTCTCACGCACTCGACGATCTCCGTTCCGATTCCAATGACTGCCATATTTCAAAGACTATCACGACAAGATTGAAAGAGAGTTGCGAACGCAAAAAATTGGGTTCGGGCGGTAGCCGGGATCGCCAGACTTCGGTTTTCACCAACTGGCCTGAATTCTGGCGAATCCAGCTACTGCTAAATTTAAGCTGTGACGCAGGACTAGAGTTCGCCCAATTCGAATAGTGGCGATGCGATTCCGTCTTCATCGATTTGCCACGGTGTCCAAACGATCACGACATCTTCAGCTTTCAAGTCACTTTTTCGTGGCGGGATTTCCATCGAATCCAGTTTCAGGTTGTCCACGTCGAACTCGCTTGCCAATTCTTCGATTTCGTCATGCAGTTCGCGTTCCATATTTTCCATGTCTTCGTGCAGCAACTGCAGAGCATCCTCGGCACGGCGGATATCGTCTTTCTGTTGCGACGCACGGCCAAATCCACGAGCCGTTGTGCCCATGGAAGATCGACGACCACCTAAGAAAGTGCCCAGGATCGATGAACCAACATTGATCCAGGAAGATCGCTTGGCTTGTTGGTACTGTCCTTCTTCTCGCTCGACGCGATCTTCTGCGGTGTGGATCTTTTTCTGAAGCGTTCGCATTTTCGATTCGAACTTGTCACGCAATTTCTCTGTCGCTTCATCGCGTTGTTCACGCACCAGTTGTTTGAAAAACGTTCGCGCTTCGCCTTCCGTTGCACCACCTGGAGCGTAGGCTTTCAGCAGCGGGCTCTTGAAGACCGTCAGATAGCAGTTGCGATACAAGTAGTCTTTGAAACGCGCCCGATACGTCCGGTACTTGCCTTTGCTGCAAAGTTCATCTGGCAAATCGCTGAACCCAAATCCATCTTCGGGTTCGTCCATCAATTCAAAGTCTTCGCCGAGAGGGCTGCTGGAATCCCACATGTCATCGGGAAATTCTTTGCCGCATCGCATCAGGCGTTTTGCGTCCAACCATGAATCCAAGTCAGCTGTCGACTTTACAAAGTGCATCGATGCTTGGCCCAGCAGAGCTGACCGATAAACCAGTTTTGCATCCTCTTCGGCGCGAGCCGTTGCGGCCAGAAAGAACTCTTCAATACCGCTTGGTGGGATAGGCCGAGAAGCTGCCGCGACGTCTTCGGCGATCGATTCAGCGCGTTCTTTTAGTTTGCCGGCTTGGGCTTCTTTTCGCGAAGCCATCAGTTTGCTGATTTGGCCACGAGCCAACGGTCCGGCTAAAAATGACATGGCCCAACGCGTCTGGAAGGTTGTCGGATAACCATCGTGGACGTTATTCATTAGAAATACACGATTGCCAAGTCCTGCGAGGGTTTGCTCCATTTCCGCGCGATTGAATTCTTGGCCTGCTTGTCCCGCCGCGCCTTCCAGCCCCTCCAGAACCCGGGCTTTATCGCGTTCGGTTTGCAATCGCCCTAAGAACCATGTGCCGATATTTGAAAGTCCTTTGTAGTCCAGATCAACTGGATTCTGCGTCGCCAGCGTGACCCCCAGCCCGAACGCACGCGCTTGTTTCAGCAGCGTCAGCATTGGTGGTTTGGAAGGAGGCTTGGATACTGGTGGGAAATAGCCAGCGACTTCATCCATGTAGAACATCGCGCGCAACGAACTGGTACCGGTTTGGGTTCGCATCCAAGCAACCAGTTCATTCAACAGGATGGTGACAAAGAACATCCGCTCGCTGTCATTCAAGTGCGCGATGGACAGGATTGTCAGCCGAGGTTTGCCTTCGGGTGTATACAACAAACGTTTGATCGAAAGTCCTTCGCCTTGCAGCCAAGAAGCGAATGCGGGCGACGCCAACAGATTGTTCAGCTTCATCGCCAACTTGCCGCGCGCACTGGCCGACATGAAGGAATCCACATCAACAACACCGATGCGAGAAACGGGTGGATCTTGGATCAGCCGAATCAGTTGACCGATGCCAACGTTGCGTCCTTCGCGCCATTCGTGGCGCATGATCGACGAAATCAAAATGTGTTCCGTCGACGTCATGGGGTCAGCATCGATTCCCATTAAAGTCAACAGTCCTGAAACAGAACCCGTCACCCGGTCCCCGATCAGTTCATCATCGTCGCGTGCTTCCGGAGGTGGCGCGTCAAAGCTTTTCAAAACGGTCAACGGCAGGCCGATGTTGCTTCCTGGTGTGTAGACGGCAACATCCACCGACTCTTTGAACTTCTTGACTCGTTCTGGAGTTTGCCCCCAAGACGCGAGACCCTCTTTCCACATTGTCGCCGTGTTGCCGGCCAATTCATCCAGGGACACGCCTTTGCGTTTTGCGTCTTCCTCTTCCAACCAAGGCTTGAAATCTTCGGGGGCCATATCTGGAAACGCCAGCAGCAAGTTGGCCAAATCGCCTTTAGGGTCGACGCAGATTGCTGGGATGCCGTCGATAGCAGCTTCTTCCAAAAGCGAAAGACACAAACCTGTTTTGCCGCTGCCAGTCATTCCGACACACATGGCGTGCGTACACAGATCCTTGGCGTCGTACATCAACAAGTCATCAAGCAATTCCTGTTGATCCAAGTCGTAGTGGCGGCCTAAGTAAAACGAGGCTAGCTTTTCGAAAACGTCAGGTGATGGAGTGGACATCGTTGGACGATCTTCCTTGAAAGTAAAACTGGGTAAATTCGGTGAAGCAGATTTTAGCAAATTCGTGTACTTTGTCAGACCGTGATTCGCCTTCTGACAAGGGGCAATCGCAGATTTCGCGTTCACGCGCTATCATGTTGACAAAAACCAATCCAAAAGGCTCACCATGCTTGACTTGTACGATAAGATCCAGGACGCTGTTGCAAAGATAAAACAAGAGTTCAGTTCCGTTCCGAAAGTCGGAATCATTTTGGGAACTGGACTTGGTGGAATTGTTGACGAAATCGAAATCGAATCAACGATCGATTACAGCGAAATTCCACATTTCCCGACTTCGACGGCGTTAAGCCATCGAGGGCGATTGGTGTGCGGCAAACTTGCCGGCGTGCCAGTCGTGGCCATGGAGGGCCGCTTTCATTTATATGAAGGTTATCCTCTCAAACAAATCACGCTCCCGGTTCGAGTATTCAAAGCTCTCGGTGCCGAGCTAATGATCGTCAGCAATGCTTGCGGCGGTTTGAATCCGTATTTCAATGCCGGTGATATCATGTTGATTGATGACCAAATCAATCTCATGGGCGACAATCCGCTGATCGGGATCAATGACGATCGTTTGGGGCCGCGCTTTCCCGACATGTGCGAGCCGTACGATCAACAGTGGATCGATCGCGCGCAGGACATTGCACGTCGCGAGGGCATCCAGTTGCACAAGGGCGTTTTCTCTGCGGTCTCGGGTCCATGTTTAGAGACGCGCGCTGAATATCGTTTCTTGCGCACGATTGGCGCAGATGTGGTTGGCATGAGCACCGTTCCCGAAACGATTGTTGCTGTTCACTGCGGATTGAAAACAGTTGGCTTGAGTGTGATCTCAGACATGTGTTTGCCTGATGCACTGGAGCCTGCCGATGCACACAAGATCGTTGAAACGGCAAACAAGGCTGCGCCAAAACTGCAAGCGATCGTGCGCGGGATTGTCAAAGAAGCTGGCACAACACGAGTTGCCTGAGAATGCCAAAGTAGCGGAAGGCGTTCGCGGCTTGTTGATTTACTGAGCCGACGGCGCTAGCCGCGGGCCTTGTGGTGATAACGCAGCCCTTCGAGGCCCGTGGCTAGCGCCAGCGGCTCACAAAATATGCCGCGCGAACAAGCCCTTCACGTGAGCCGCTGGGTTTACGAACTCATTCGTGACAGGCGAAAGCTGGAGCACTTTTGTTCAAAAGGTGATTCAGTTTTAAGACTCAGATTTTCGTGAGTATAATCAGGCTCCGCCCACGCTTGACGACACCTGAAGATCAAATGGCCCAACGAATAGACCATGATTTACGTCGTCCCCTTAACAAAGTTTCTTTCGCCGAGATATTAGAGTGAACAAAACCCATCAAGCGTTTTTGCATGCAGTGGTGATTGCTACTTGCGTGTTTCTGGTTTCCCCAATCGCGTCTGCCGATGACGCGGACAAACCGCACGCGGTCATTGTTGTCGGAACTTTGCACTATTCGCCTGAACTGACGATGCCAGTTTTTGCAAAAGAGCTTGAGCGATTCGGGTTTCGAACGACGGTTGTGATGGGCGAAGGCAATC
>CAYNNP010000255.1:0-9343 GCA_964398215.1 uncultured Pirellulaceae bacterium
TTTCTGGAATCCACGCACTTGCTAGGATGATGGAGATATTTGACGACACAAAGTTACAGGATTTGATGTGGCGCGATTCACGATACTTGCTCTGGTTTGTTTGACGGTTGGGTGTGATAGTTCCCAACAGGTCGCTTCGCCTAATAAAGCTGCTGAACAAAATGTTGCCACGGGTGATGTTACCTTCCAGTTTCAATCCACCGACGACGCGCCTGTCAAAGAAATCGTGGTCAACGATGTTGCTGATGGAACGACTTTGGAAGAACTGATGCGGACGCTTGATGGCGTTTCCGTAAAAGGCAGTGGCACGACGGCGTTCGTTGACAAGATTGATGACGTGCAAACGGGCGGATCCGAAGGCTGGACATTCAAGGTCGATGGCGAGTTTGCCAAACAAGGTGTTGGGAAAACAATCCTGCATCCGCCCACGACCATTTCTTGGCGATTTGGTTCGTTCGACGGATAAACGATATTTTCTTCAAACGGCTCGCGAAAACCTCAGTTGCCCTGAATGGTCTTGAGACGATTGGCTAGCCAAGTCGATTCGTTGTTCAAATCGGCTGCCTTGGAAAAATCTCTCAGCTGCTCGTATCGTTTTGTGATGTCGAATCCAATCGCTGCTTGTAGCTTTCGCAGACAGACCGGACAAAGATGCAACGGCTGGCTGTCGGCTTCTTCAAGATGATTGCTGCCGTTCATCAAGCATTTGAAATGGACACAGTGCTTGATGCCAAACATGTGCCCCGTTTCGTGACCCATCACGCGGCAACAACGCCGCAGGACCAAAGCTGGGTCGGCGGCTTTGTACCTCGAAAAACTATAAACCCCGACACGTTCTCGCAGCGAAGCTTGTCCGAAAACGTAATTCCAGCTCTCTTGCGGATACAAATCGACCATCGTGATCGCAAGGATACAGTAGGCATCATCTGGAAGCTGGCCTTTGCACCACTGCAGTACATCGGTGGACAAGAGCTGTGTTTGTCCCTCGCCGCCAGTTCGTGACTTGATCGCTTTTTCGTCCACCTCGGTCGGCGGCAAAACGATGACTTCCATCTGAAAGTATCGGTTGGCAAAATCTTTGATCTGATCGATGGATTGCCCTGGCTTGGTTGCGTCGAACTCGCCCAGCGGTTGAAGATAGATCTTGTTCCGTTTCTGATTGGGAACGTTGGGCTGACCGCGCATGTATTGCGGAAACGTCTGACCTGCTTCGCGATGATTGGCAAGCCAGTCGGATGGCCCAGGCTTCCCCAAGACATCAAACCCTTTTGGGTCAAACGATGCGATTTGCTCTTTCGAGAGCCCAGAGGTGTCGCCGATCGCGGCAACAGCTTGCTGCAAAGTTGGTGGCCGGAAAGAACCCGGTTGTGCGCCGATCGTATTCCACTTCAACCAGCCAATACCGCCAGCAAGCGAGACCAGCAGCACAAGGTACACTATCGGTCTTCTCATGTTTCGATCTCAAACGGCGCTATTGCAATGTCGATCCGGCGGGCGACGACATTGTAACACAGCGCAGCTTTGTCTTAGTACACATACTGAAGGCCGAAGTGGACGCCTTGTACGTAGAACGTGCGGAAATCCAAATTCAATTGTGGGCTGGCAGCACCAACCAGCGGATCCGATGCGTTCACTGCAAGCGTGGGGTCGATGGTCCCGCTGGGCTGGAGCGCGTCCGTCAAACCGATGATGTGATACCCAAAGGTAACATCAAAGTTCGGGTACTTTTGCCAACCGAGCGTAAAGTCCAATTCAGGCGCCCATGCAAACGTGCTGTCGCTGAATCGTCCCGAGTTTGTATTGCGAACCAATAGGCCTTGGCTATCCGTACTTGATACGCCGTCGATACTAGTCGTGGTTTCGCCGGTCAGGATCGCCGTTCGTTTTAACGAACCAAAACCGGTTTTGAAAAGCGACCTGAACGACCAGCAATTTTCACGATACAAAGTTGAGAAGCCAATTTGGCCACCATGAAATTCGTTCTTCGTAGCGAATCGATCTTGCAAGGATTGGACAGCTCCCAGCGGAGCCGTGATCACGGTATTGTCGTCGCTAAGCGACATTGCCGTGGTGTTGATTTGTAAACTTTCGTCGACCCGCATGAACTGATAGCCGTACAACACGTCAATCGTGCCGCCAAACTGTCCGTGAGTCAGCCGCCGAATTGAAATGTCGGCCCCAAAAACTTCGCTTTCGCCTCTGACTGAAACGGTCCCCTCGGTCTCATTTGGAAACACGACCAACTGGACATCGGGCACGCCGACCTGTCCGTCACTAACATCGACGATCGGACGCCCAAGAACATCAAACTCGTTTTGAGATCCGTTAAAATTGAAGACTTCTTCGCCCGCAAACCAACCGCGGAAAACCACGCTCTTGTGTTGGCCTTGGTCCAACCACAAACCGAGTTCCAAGCGACCGCCGGCTGTCACGTCTCTTAAAATTGAATCGCCGCCAACTAAAATCGTCGTGCCTATGTCGCCAATCTGGCCCGCGGTGTCAGGATCGGTGCTCGGGCCAGTTGTTACCAACGGCGGAGGACGATCACCACGGCGAAACATTAACAACAAATCGATCGAACCGAACCAGTTACCGGATCTTAAACCTAACCCGCCGCATCGCCCTGAACGGCAGCCCATCGAATCGCATCCGATTGAATCGCAAGCTCCCAAGCATTGATCGCAGCTACAACTGCCTTGCATCACAGGTAACGAACTGTGGATTTGTTCGCCAAGAATTGGATGTGGGGCAGGCGACTGAATTGGCGAATTAAATATTTCGGGTGCTGCCAGCGTTGGACCTGAAACGGTGGGAGCTGGTGACAAAATCTCTTCGTGGCCAACTTGGCGAACGACACCACCGGAAATTGAATTTGTGTAACGCCGATCGATTACCGGGCCGGGGATCGATTGACCACGACTATTCGATGGTGAACGTTCTATCGCAACTGGCGGCAATTCAACGGTTATCGGAACCAGCGGCTCATTCAGCTTTGATTTTGCAATGTAGCCTTCAAGAGTAGGTGGTTGGTAGGTCGACCGGTCCGGCCGCTTTCCGCGAACCTGCGCAAATGCAGTTACACTGGTGGCAATGCATGCGACAAGCACGATCAAGATTCGTTGAACGCTGGTATTCATCAGGGTTACCAGGAAGGATTGGAGTGAAGCACCATGACCACGTGCGAACCGAAGGTGGCTCTTGCGCGATAGGTCTTACTCTTTTCTTCGACCGTTCCAGTTATGCCAATTAAGTAAAATTGGAAAGCTTTGACGATTACGTCGACTCTACGGGTCTGTTTAGCTATCAATCCTGCTGACGGACGTCGCCTTGCTGGTTCGTTTGCCAGACTTCTTTGGTCATCAGGTCCATCGCAGTTAGCCAGCCACCGCCATAGCAAAACGTATCCAGACAGATCAAATGCCCAACATCCAGGACTTCGCCATCTTTGTTTGCCGTGTGGCCGACCACAGCCGTGCTGCCGTTTTTGTGTGGCGCCGGCAATCCCTGATTCAAGTGATACCAACGCAATAGGCTGACCGGTTGGTCCTCGAGTTCGAGTTCTGGATCGTATGCCGCATGCGTAAAAAAGAACTCCTTGTACTCGAAATAGTCGCCAAGGGATTCATAAAACGCTTGATGCTCAGGCGGCAAGAAATCCAGATCACCATCAAATCCGTAGCTTTCTAGCGTGTCGACGCCACCATGCTTGATCCATTCCAGGTGCGAACCGCCTTTGCCGATCACTTCCATCATCATTTCTTCGTGATTGCCCAGCAAACTGACCAATCGCGTCTTGGTCTTCCAATCCAGCAGAGTATCCACGACCCCCCTCGAATCGGGTCCACGATCAACATAATCCCCAAGCGTCACGACGATATCGTGCGGCCCTGGGGCGACTTCTTGCAAAAGTCTTTGTAGTGCGGTGTTGCAACCGTGGATATCTCCAATCGCAATTAGCCTTTCGCTCACAGAACACCTAAACAACGGGAAATATCGGAGAATACAGGGCAAAATAGTCGTTGTTTGCTTGGAACCGAAGGGGGTTGCAAGGAAACGAATAGGGTAACATTCATAGGGCGGAATCTTGTTTTTGGCTAATAATGCCACTTTACAGGTACGAAAGTGAGGCGAAAACGTTCTTACTTACGGATGGAATGGCCTCTTTCGCGTTGCAAGTTTGCCCAGTCTGGGCGAAACTGTCCACGATGGAGCAATTGCATGCCGATTTGATGGTTATCTGAAATCACCATCAGACGCAGCACTTTGACAGCTAGATACTCAAGTTGGACATCACCGTGTCAAGAGATCCAATATCTTCAAAACCACCTCAAGACTCTCGTTTGGATGCGGGGGTCGACGCTTGGGATGAAGAGGAACTGGAGGACGAGCCAGTTCTTCAGACCAACGAAACAACTGCCCTGATCGGCAGCATGTTGGTCCATTTGACAATTATCCTGGCTCTCGCGCTGGTGCAGCTTAGCAACAGCGAGGACGAAGAAGCCGTTGTGATCGTGGCGACACCGCCTACTCACGAACAAGATTTAGAGACAATCGATGTCGTGACCTACAGCCCAGTGGCGGCCGAGACGGTTGGCGCAAACTCAGAGTCTTTTACGGACGTCGCGCAAGCTTCAGCAGAAGTCTTCGACGAAGTTTCAGAGATCCCGGATCCAGTCGACATGGAACCAACGGATCTTGGGCAAATTGCTGTCAATAATATCTTTTCGCAGCCAACCGCACCGATGGATCGCTTGACCAACCAGAAAGGCCAAGTCGGTCAGAGTGAGACTGGTGCAGCCGGAGCAGTTGACCGCTTGACGCAAGAAATCCTGCAGTCACTGGAAGAACGCCCAACACTTGTGGTCTGGTTGTTTGACCAAAGCGGTTCTTTGCACCGTCAGCGTCGCGAGATTCGTGATCGCTTCGATCGTATTTACGAAGAGCTGGGGATTGTCCGCAAGGCTCGCGAGTCAAAGAACCCGAAAGGCACGACCAAAACAAACCATGACGCAGCTTTGCTGACTTCCATCATCGGCTTTGGCAACGATGTCAAACTCTACACGGAAAACCCAACCGAAGACGTCGAAGAAATCAAGTCGATCGTGGACAACATCCAAGTCGATTCAACCGGAGTGGAACGAGTATTCACCGCGATCAGTTCTGCCGCCGATCAATACATGTCCTTTCGCCGCAGCCGTGGTGGTAAAGGGCCGCAGCGAAACGTGATGTTCGTGGTCGTTACCGACGAGCGTGGCGATGACGAGATCCAACTTGAAAAATCGATTCAAGGTTGCCGCCGCTGGGGAATCCCAGTTTACGTGATCGGTGTTCCTGCACCGTTCGGTCGCGCTTCCACACTGGTCAAGTACGTTGATCCGGATCCAAAGTATGACCAATCTCCTAAATGGGCTCAGGTTGACCAAGGCCCCGAGACTTTCCGCCCTGAACGTGTCAACATCGGCTTCTCAGGTAACTTTGAAAAAGAGCCTGTGATCGATAGCGGTTTCGGCCCTTACAGTTTGACTCGGTTGTGTTACGAGACTGGCGGAATCTACTTCACCGTCCACCCGAACCGAAACGTCAATCGCAAAGTGAATCGTGGCGAAGTGGATGCTTATGCATCTGATCTGCAGTACTTCTTTGACCCGATCATTATGCAGCGTTACCGCCCCGACTACTTGTCTCAAGCGGATTACATGAACAAGGTCAAAGCGAGCCCGCTCCGTCAGTCCTTGGTCAGAGCGGCTCTGATGAGTCCTGCCAAAGGTGTCAACAAAGTCAAAACACGATTCGTCCAAGTCGACATCGCGCGTTTGGCTGGCGAACTGACAGAGGCGCAACAGGCAGTCGCGGTTCTCGAACGCCCATTAGCGATGATGAAGTCAGCGCTTGAGCCGGGAATGAAGTTTCGCGATTCAGAAGAAAGCGTGCGTTGGCGTGCGGGCTACGATTTGGCCATGGGCCGCGTCCTGGCTCAAAAGGTACGCACCGAGACTTACAATGCGATGCTGGCCGAAGCAAAACGCGGCGGGATGAAATTCAAAGGCGAAAAGAGCAATACTTGGGTTCTAAAACCAAGTGATGATGTAACAGTCGGCAGTAAGTGGAAACGCGAAGCTGAGGCAGCTGTTGAATTGCTAAGCACCGTTGCCAATGAACACAAAGGAACTCCATGGGCGCTGCTTGCTCAGAAAGAACTGGAAGTTCCAATCGGCTGGAAGTGGGAAGAAGATTTCACCGACATGACGCCACGCAAACGTCGTCCAGGCAACGGTGGCAATAACAACAACACCCCAAGCGACGACAAAAAACGGATGCTTAAGAAAGCACCGAAACGTCCCGTGCCAAAGTTGTAGCGAAACGGTAACCCGACGCGTGAGCGAGGGACCAAGTCAAGATTGCCCCTCGGTTTTTGGAGTCGCGCTCTTCTGGTAACCCGAAGCGTTAGCGAGGGACCGTGTCAACATTGTCCCTCACGCTTTTTGGAATTGCGCTTTTGGCGCAATGTATCAAGATTCGTTTGTGTGACTGGATGAAAACCAGCCACGGAGTGGCGAATTGCGGGGCAACATCAGTTCCTGAACGGTCAAGCAAATTACGTTGCCGCAATAAAACAGTGCAGCGTTTTACAAAACTCCCCAAAACCAAAAGCGGATGTGCCCTCTTGTAGTAGGCCGGACCGAGCAAACGCTGCAATTGCCGGAACTTCGGACGCAAGTAGAAATGTCATTGATAGCGCAATCTCTGCGACACAATGGACGCGTTTGCGCTGTTCCGGCACGTACCGCGTCCTTGGTCCGGCCTACAACCAAACACCCAAAACCAAAAACGGATTTGCCCTCTACGAGTCCGGAAGACTCGATGCACTGCGGTCATCTGAATCTAGGTTCGCGAACTCCACACTCGAACGCTTGGCATCGTCTCGACCAACTTTCAAGATCATCGCGTCATCGACCTTTTCCAATTTCGTATAGGACGGATGATGCGATTCTTTGTAGGGATTGTTGCTTTTAGCGTTGTAGCAGCAGATCAATGCCCAACGTGAATGGTCCGATCGGTTCGCGGCAGAACAGTGCAGCAAATTGGGATGAAAGAACAGGGCGTCGCCAGGATTCATCGTGCAGTGAACCAGCTCGCAAACCTCTTTCGCATGCGAAACACGCTCGAGATCCGCACCGGCTTGGTCGCCAGCCAATTCATGGTTGATACGCCCCATCTTGTGCGAACCCTTTAAGACCTGCAGGCAGCCGTTTTCCACCGTCGCTTGGTCCACTGCAATCATCACACTGCAGAGATTCGGAAACAACAATCCATTCTGATACCAATACCCGTAGTCTTGATGCCAAGCCCATGCACCGCCGACTCGGGCGTCCTTTAGAATCATCTTGCTGTGGTAATGGTAGGCTTCGTCCTCCAACAACTGATCCACTGGATCAACAATTCGGTGGCTGCGCGCGAACATGCCATAGATCCCATCGCCCGGATGATTCCAAAGCGACAGTCGGACATGATTACCAAGCCCATCGTCGCGCGACGAAGACGCCTGGTCCATTGCATGATCGTTGGCAGCGGTCTCACGCAGCAAACCGATCTCTTCGCTTGTAAATCGATCGCGAGCAAAAAAGAAACCGTCGTCCAGATACTGGTTTCGCTGCTGTGCCGTCAGTTCGTTCATTTGTCCGCCTTCTTTTTCTGCCAAGGCTTGCGAGCGTTTTCGGTGATTTCGCTATCTAGTTCATTCATCCGTTTCTGCAATGATTCTACAAGTCCCAGTTTTTCCTTGGCCAAATCCGTTTGCTCGCCAACATCATTGCTCAAGTCAAACAGCAGCACTTGCGGTGGTTTGGTTTTTTGATTCTGGTTTTTGCGTTTTCGGTTCTGTTTCTTGACAAGCAACTTCCAGTCACCTTGCCGAATGCCCTCCACCTGGCCGTGTGACGTGTAGTACACAAACTCCTCGCGTCCTTGTCCTTCTTTGCCGTGAACAAGGTGCGAAAGGTCCATGCCGTCGATTTTTCGATCCGCAGGAAGTGGAGTTTCAGTGATCGCCGCGATGGTAGGCAACACATCGATCGTTCCCATCAACTGGTCACAGACAGTGCCAGCAGGAATCCGCCCTGGTGCCCACATCACACAAGGTACTCGTTGTCCGCCCTCGAACGTCGTGCCCTTGCCATCACGAAGCTCACCAGCCGAACCTCCATGGTTTTTGAACTGCAGCCATGGCCCATTGTCCGAGGTGTAAATCACATACGTATTGTCGCTCAACCCAAGCTCTCTGATCGTGTTCATCAACCGACCGACTTCCGCATCGATATGTTCGATCACACAGGTATATGCGTTCTGCGGATCCGGGTCATACGCGTCTTTGGGTACGTAAAGCGGAATGTGCGGCATTGAATGCGGCAAGTACAAAAAGAACGGTTTGTCTTGATTCTGTTTGACAAAGTCGATCGCACGGTCGGTGTACCGGCGTGTCACCGTGCGTTGATCAACCGGCAGTTCAACGATCGATTCGTTTTCCAGCAGCGGTGTGTTCCAAAGCTTGACGGCACTGGATTGATCTTTCCAAAGCTCATCTGATGAAACCTTTGGCTTGCCCTTGTTGTCGGGATGGTTCATATCGTTGGAATACGGAATCCCCAAGTACATGTCGAAACCATTTTGTCTTGGCAGAGTTTCCGGGTGATGGCCCAAGTGCCATTTTCCGAAACATGCCGTCGCATACCCTTGTCCGTGCAGGTGATCTGCAATCGTATGCTCGGTTGGGTTCAAGCCTTTGGTTGACGCTGGAAACAAAACGTGTTGGTGCATCCCAACGCGTTTGGGATAACAGCCGGTCAACAGAGCGGCCCGCGACGGCGTACAAACGGGTGACGCAACCATGAAGCTAGTGAATCGACGGCCTTCAGCGGCGATTCGGTCGATGTTTGGGGTTTCGATTTTGGTCGAGCCAAAACAGCCAAGATCCCCGTAGCCTTGGTCATCGGCAAAGATGATTACAAAGTTTGGTTTTGAATCCGCCGCCCAGGATTTGCCAGCGACGATCCCCAGCAAACAAATCGCGATCAAAAAATTCCGCATTACTCTTGGTCTCAATACTTGGTAGGTGAAAATTCAACGTTCCCATCACCACCGGAGTTTAACCAATGCAACGCACCAGCGTTACGGTTGGCGAATAACTTTGATTGCCGACAAACCGTTGCTTTTCTGAGCCGCTGGCGCTAGCCACGGGCCTCGAAGCATTGAGTTATCACCACAAGGCCCACGGCAAATCAGTTCTTCAAAGTAGGCAACATAGTAGCTCGGCTGTCCCAGCCGAGACCTGCCGACTTCTCGGCTC
>CAYNNP010000256.1:0-9333 GCA_964398215.1 uncultured Pirellulaceae bacterium
GTGGCGGTGCAACGGGTTCTTGGTAAGGAGATAGGGATATGCAACGAGCGTCTGAGTTTCTTGATGAAGAACAACGCAAGCAAATTGAAAAAGCAGTCGGTGAAGCTGAAGCCATAACATCTTGCGAAATCGTGCCGGTGGTGGCGACCGCTTCTGGCCGGTACGATCGAGCAGAGGACATGGTTGGCCTTTGGTTGGCGGTTCTTGCGGCAGTTATCGTCTGGTGGCTTTTTCCTCGGCAACCAACAGAATCAGGCAGTTGGGGTGGAACGTTGTTCGGTACTGGATTATTCACAATGATCGCTGCCGTCTTGTTGGCATTCATGGCAGGTGCCATCGCTGCAAGCCGACTAGGGTCACTCCGGCGACTGTTCACACCACGCAACCAGATGTTTGATGAAGTTTCCGCTCGCGCACGCGAGGTGTTCTTTGACCAACGCGTTCATCACACGAGTGGAGCAAGCGGTGTGCTGATTTACGTTTCCTTGTTTGAGCACATGGCTGTTGTCCTTGGCGATCAAACGGTCCTAGAAAAGTTGGGGCAAGAGGCTCTCGATGGGCTTTGCCAACAACTAACACAGGGTCTGCATCGCGGTGAAGCGGCGGACGCTATTTGCAGTGCCATTACAGCGACGGGAAAGCAGTTTTCTGAATTAATGCCTTGTGCTGAAGAAGATGTCAATGAACTGCAAGACACTCTGATTTTGATCGATTGAGTGTTCTCGTTGTTTGACCGGACACGTCAGCTAAGAAACGTAGGCACACGTTGCGACTCCTACCCATAGTAGCTCGACTCTCCGAGTCGAGGCTTCACGGCTCGGAGAGCCGTGCTACGAAAGGCGACACCCCAACCTTTTAGTTGAAACGCAGCTCATGCCTTATCAGGTCATAGGTGGATAGATGAAATTAAGGGCGATCGACAACATCCAAAAAAACCAGATTGACCACAAGACACCAACTAGTGCGGCATCGCGGGTACGCCCCAAGTCGTATCCGATACTCGCACCAACTCCAATGAGCACAAACATTCCACAAACTGCCGAGGCGAACGAGATGCCCGGCTGGAGGCCGCGAAGAAAGAAGCCTGCCGAGAACAACGCGGCGGTTAGTGTTGCCAACATCAAAGATCTGATTGACCAACGTATTTGCATGACTACCGCGCGACCTTGGCGCGAATTTGGTCAATCAACCAACATCCGCGAACATGAATGCACTCTTTCGACGAACAATGTTTCAGTATAGCCGTATTCTCACACCCTTCAGCTACCAGTAATTCTGCAAGTCTCGGCATTTGGTCAAAGTCGTTACCGATATAAATTTCGTCCGCGACTGCTCGCACAGAATCACACTGCATTGCCTTGTCGTCGGGCAATGAACAGAATGGATTTGGCAGGATGTCTCGCAAGACATCGCACTGCCCGATTTGTGCAAGCGTCATGGATTCGCGTGCTGCATTCCAGGCCGCATCAAACGCAGATTTTGTAGCAAGAGCCAGGACAGTACGCTGTGCTTGGGCACGAGGTTTGAGCTGTACGGCGTTGTGGCTAACCCAACTGCCACCAAACTTCTTTCCCTGCGGAGCACGCTCGATTGCCAAGGCCATCTCTTGGAAAGTCGCCAATGAATCCGCAAACCGGTCCGCGGTTTCAACGGCAATTCGGCTTTCATCTTCGAGCTGGTTCCAAACTAAACGACAGCATCCAGACGCGAAAAGACGCAGTTGGCGCGGAGTAGCATGTTGCTCGATGTGCTGCAGCATCGGATACGAATATGTCGACGTGAGCCAATCATTCTCAGTCAAAATACTTCCACCAAACAGTTAGCAAGAAGATTAAACGAACACCAAATTCGGTCGCGCGGGCCCAGCCTCCGCCCCAGACGGTTGTCAGGCACAAAGCACTGGCTTCGGTGACAGGGAATCATTCAAGTTGATTCAACCGTTGAATGCCATTTGTACTGACACTCAGTGCAATGATAAGACACCGAAAATTTGGATTGGGTTCGTAGTTTGGCTTGGCAGTCGGGACAACGCGCTACGATTATTTTGGCAAATACCCATCCAAACGCAGTGTGTACGAGCAGGACGCCAATGACCAAAACCACCAGAACGTAAATTGGAAACGCGAAAGAATTCCAGATCACAATAGCACAGCACATCGCCAAGAACCCAACGCCATAAGACACTGCGATGCTCAGCGGGAGATGGATTCGAGGATTCATTTCTTAGACATGCCTCTCCGGACTAATGTAATTGCTCATGGGCCTGGACTTTGGCGCCGTCCCAGTCGACCAGTCTTCGTGGCCAATCAATGCTAGGGGAGTTTTGGTGCCAAGCGGTCTTTATCTTTGATTGGATAGACCGCGTCGTGTTCTTTTAATGATTCAATCATTCCAGCCATCATGCGTTTTAGATGCTCGGGCTGCTGCGATGCCAAATTGGTTGATTCAAATGGGTCGTCTTTCAAATTGAATAGCTCGTAGTTGCCGTCTTTGAACTGGATGTGGTTGCCGTGCGTAGGTTCCTCTGGCAACGCGTGGTAGATCACTTTCCAATCACCATCACGCCACGTTGTGAAGTAGTTGCTGCGGTGCCGACCGTGCGGATAATGCATCAAAAACTCCTCCGGTCTTGAATCATCTGCATCGCCGGTCAACAGTTTTTGCAGCGGGAAACCGTCGACTTTGTGGTCTTGGGGTGACGAAACTTTGGTCAACTGCAGAATCGTTGGAAACAGATCCTGAACCGCAGCGACTTGCGTTTGAATCTTGCCAGCTGGGATTTGCAATTGTTGTTGAAACTTGTTTTCTGGATTGGGTTTCGCCCACGCGGCGATGAATGGAACTCGCATTCCGCCTTCGTAGTGGGCGCCTTTCTTGCCTCGCAAAGGCGCTGCACAGGCAACTGCGTGCTGGTGCCCAAGCGGCGCGTCGGATCCATTATCGCCCAGAAAAAACACAATCGTGTCTTCGGCAACACCCAGTTCATTCAAGTGATCAAGCATGTCCCCAAGCGACTTGTCCATGCCTTCGATCATTGTCGCGAAAGCTTGAGCTTGTTTTGATTTCCCAGAATCTTTGTAGTTGCCAGCGAAGCGGGGATCGGAATGGAACGGAGAGTGAACAGCGTAATGTGCAAAGTACAAATAGAACGGTTTTTTGCTGGCGACTGATTTGCTAACACGATCCTTGGCTTCGATCGTCAGTGCTTCGGTAAGAAACGTTTTTGTGCCGTGGTACTTTTCCAAATGAGGAACCGCATGATCAGTCCGCTTGGTCGCAAGTCCATAACTATCTTTTCCGTAATAGCTACCAGGTGCACCAAACGATCCTCCGCCAACGTTGATAGTGAATCCCAGGTTCAGCGGTTCAGAGCCGACATGGCCATTGGGCCCAAAGTGACCTTTGCCAACATGGATTGTTTCGTAGCCGTTGCCAGCCATTGTTCTCGGCAACGTCACGTCCTCTTTTTTTAGACCCGCCCAGTTCCATTCCGGTGCGCCATAGGTGCCTCGGTTATCCGTTTTCGGGTTGATCCAATTCGTTGCGCGGTGACGGGCCGCATTTTGCCCGGTCATGATCGAGATTCGAGTGGGAGAACAAACACTCATGGCGTAAAACTGATTGAAACGAATTCCAATCTTGGACAAACGCTCCATCCCTGGTGTGCGGTAGTAATCATTCAGTGGATAGCGTTTTGCTTGACCGTTTTGATCAGTCAGGAAAGGCACCGAGGTATCCATCACTCCCATATCGTCAATCAGAAAGACCACCACGTTCGGACGATCGGCTGCGATCACACTTGTCGATCCAAGAGCGACCAGCAGAGGAATTAGAAGCGAATATTTCATTGTGGGCTTTCGTTTGGCGGGGTGAATTCTGTTTTGCGTTCGAGATCGGGCGCACGCGAGCTCGTAAGTACGCAAATTCTAATCGATCATCGTGCCGATTAGGTGGACGCTTGCAGAACTTGCATTGACTTGCCCGATTGCATCATCGCCCATGTCTCTGCGGCGGCGTCCATGTCGGCCTGCATCGCTTTTCCACGGCCGTAAACGATGCGGTTGTAGGCATCCACGATGTTGGAAGCGGATTGAGCAGAATTTGGAAGCGAGTTGGCGACTCTGCGTATAAATTCAGTCGGGGTTTCGTCCGGCCGTCGTCGCTGGCCTTGTTCTCGTGCCCACGCGTCGAACGCTTGGAACGTTACGACAACGATCTTCCGTGGGTCCTTTTCGCGACCGATCGGATTCTTGAATGTAGAAAACGGTCTTTTCGGCTGTTCGGGAGCCAAGAATTCTTCCTGCGCCGCGTCCTGTGAACTGGTCGCAGTTTGCTGCCGATTGAAAAGATTCTGCCACCAAAGCAAAATCGCATCTCTGTTTTTCCAAAGATAGTAACCAACCACGCTAATCAATACCGCCATGATCAGGTACCGCAGTACACCACTGATCATGGAAAGCAGGTTACCGATTGCTTTCAGTGGATTGGATGATTCGCTGTTGTCGGACGAAGACGAATCATCGGGTTCGTTGCCCTTTTCGGTTTCTTGTTCTGACTGATCAGCAGGATCGTCGGACTGCTCTTGGTCGCTCTGGTCACTGCCCTCGCTTTCGGCTTGTTGCTGTTCCGATTCATCGCGCCGCTCTTGCTCTTGCTCGGACTGTCGTTCGTCTTTCGACTGTCGTTCATCTTGCTGGTTCTGCCGCTCGCGTTCATCTTGTGGCTGGTTTTCGGGTTTGTTTTGGGGTTCGTTTTCCTCGGACGATTCTTGCTTTGGGCCATCGTTTGATTTTTTTGGGTTTTGGCTGTCCTGATCCGGCTGCTCACCGGGTTTATCGGAGGACTTGCGTTCACCAGACTTTCCCTGCTGTTCTTGCTCAGACTTGGATTGGCTATTTTGGTTCTGTTGATCGGAAGCCTTTTTCTTCTGCTGCTGTTGCGAAGAACCAGATTTGGATTGCTCTGATTTACGTTCGCCGCCCTGATTTTTTTCTTGCTGTTCGGGTTTACTCTGGCTTTCGCTTTTACCCTGCGACTTATTTTGCTTGGATCCCTTGTCGCCTTTGCCTTGTTGGTCTTTGCCTTTGTCACCGCCCGCGCTTTTACCGCCCTTCTTTTTCCCAGCGGCACCTTTCTTGCGATCGCCGTCACCAGTATCGCCAGGCTTTGCGCCCTTCTTCGTATACTGGCTTTGGATGTCTTTCCCTTCCGGGTTTTTGTCCTTGCGAGTCGTTGCCGCGCCCTCGGATTTCTTTTCAGCCGCTTCGTCTCCCCATCCGTACTGGCTGGCTTCTTTTTCTTTGGATGTCAGCGTCATGAACTCGGGCAATTTGATTGAGCTCAATGCTTGTCCGGGCAGCGGTGCGAGATAGGCGATGAACAGAATCGCTCCGATCAGCCCAACGCCGCCAGCAATCCAAGCGATTGATACATTCTGCGGCATGTCTGTATTTCGTTGGCGGAGATATCGCCGCAAGCCAAGGAAACTGGTGGTGACCAACAGTGACAACGCCGAAAACAAGTACAGCATCAATAATCGCTGTGCGGTTCCCCACGTCGAGCCGTCCGCCTTGAGAAGAAACTGGCCCAAGCCAAACATCGGCAGCGCCCCCATCGCCAAGTACATCACGGTTCGACCAGGTTGATGGCCCTTTCGTTTGCAACGTTTCTTTTGGGGCGTTGAATCTTGAGCGTTTTCTGTCTCCGTCTCTTGTGATTGTGACGCATCGGGCTTGCTGGCCGCCGCTTGTTCTTGAAGATCCTTGAAGAAGCTGCTTCCGACGTCTATCAAGCCTTGCCCACTGGCGTCTTGTGAATCATCAATCAACGTGCAGTCATGGACAATACGATCTGCCAAGTAGCCGATCACGACTAACAAGATCAGACAAAATACTACGTTGCTGAGATACCCTGCCAGGACAACGAATGCTGCTAGGCCCAGTGCCAACGCATAGCCAATCGAATACTTGCGATCTTGTTCGATCGCAATCCGCGCGACCGCGACGCTACCCATGGTGTACATCAGCAACACCCATGCAGCCCGCGCTGGATAGTTGCCACGATAAAGGACATGCAGCAGGAACATTGCCAAACTGCTGATCATTACAAAGATCAACACAGGGGCAACGGCAATCGCCGCATAGTCGCCAACGGATAGATGTTTTTTAGCCAGAGTGCCACCTGAGTGTCGAGTCGATTAGGTGTTCACATTATCCGCTAGATTGCCAGCGCATTCTACTGCTGGTTGCCAATGATCATGAACTTCGCCAAACAGGTTGGCCGTGAGTTGCCAAAGAATCGACATCGATCCCGCATTTTTCATTTCATGCAGTGATGTTTATTGCGGCACGCGATTGCCAGCGTACGGATTGTGCTCAGGGTACGATTAGACTCCGAGCGCGAACTGCTCATTTTGATTGGCAGTTGCCCCAATGATTCAATGCAGCGGAAAACTATCCTGCTTGATTTGATTTTTCCCAGCGTTTCATTGCTGGACCGACGACATTCATCGGTACCCATTTGTTCTTGGTCTTAGGGCTTTGGATCAAAGTCTCTGGGTTAATTTTGCCTGAATCAATTCGCTGCAACAGATCGCTTTCGCTAATCGGTCCAACGCGTTTTGATTTTCGCCACCAGCTAGTGGCCATGTAATACCAACTCGTTCCTGCCATCGATCATCTCCTGTTCGTTCGACCCGCTTGTGCGCTAAGCACAAACATCTGAAATGAGAAGTCAGTTCATCTGTCATGATGGCCGTCGTTGCAAAGGTAAGGAACCCACCTCAACACGACGAATAATGTTAAATTGTGCGCCAACGCTAGCCCAAAAGCAAGCTGATTCCATTCAGGCCGCTCTACAGAGGGGTTCCCTGAGCATCTGATTGAGCGCGGATTCAAGCGACATGCGTCTTAGCAGTGACCTTAGGTGATTTACATAAGAATTGTCATCACGTAAATCCAGATCACGAAGCAATTCGCGAACTTCTTCACAATCCATTGCCAACACCAATTGCTCTGGCGTCTTTGTGGTTCCCATCCTTGGTTCCCCAATTTCGCTGGCCCAAAAATGAAGATAATAAAGTGCTGGACCACTTAAGCGTTTCGGGATCGATGTTTATTTAGGATGACGAAAATCGATCCGACCGGCATTAGAAATTGAGTCAACGCGAACGATCATGCGGGCTTGGTAAAGTAGTCCGTCGATTCGCGCGGACCGATTTTCTGTAGGCCGTATCTAGCAAACTTTTGTGTGCCGGAACTTGATCCTTTTGCCGAACTTCAAGCTGTCGGTGATTTTCTTGATGGCGGTCTGGACGGTAGAGATGCTCATGGGTGTCGCCGCGCTGGAACTGGATTGTTGTTTTCGACCGCGAGCGGGAAAGACTTTGGCGCCTTTGCCCAGATAGATGTGGACCATCATTCGCTGAGAGTCTACGTTGCCGATCTGCAAGTTAACGGCTTCGCCGATCCGCAGTCCGAGTGTGTAGGTGGTCGACCAACCCGATTCATACGGCGGTGCAAGCTTTTGTGCGCCAAGGCGTTTTGGCCTATCATCTAACGCGACGTCAATTTCGGCTTGCGTCGAAGACAATGTTGTTGGTCGTTTTCTCTTCCAAGCGGAAACAGTATGTCCGGTGATACCAATTTCATGGGCGGGTACCTTATCAAATTCGGCGTCCTGGCCGCCATCGCAACGATCGGCATTCCGTACTACGCAATCGTTCTTAGGCCTGACCTCGACTATTCGTTTCATTTGTCTAGCCCGGAAACCAAGACTCTCACAGCAGACAACTTTTCCGAGAAGGTCGAAAACAACATTCTGGCTTCAGCAAATGGATTGGTCGACGCAGAGCGATCAATTTTCATCGCTGGATTCAGTGAAGGCAACTTGCTTGTCCGCCTCAAAGACTTTCCGAATAGCTTTTCGGTTCATCTTGGTCCGGACGAATCTCTCACCAAAGCGATGCAACGGCATTATGACTCGTACCGATCCAAGCTTTCGGACGCCGAGCAGATCAAGACGGCATTTGGATCGAGGACGCCGTTAACTAAGTTCCTTGCGGAGACTGAGAACGTTCTCAACCAGGAGCAGCGTTTTATAGGCCGGATGTACGATATCTCTGACGGGAAGGAACTTCGATACAAACGGCATGACGATTTGGGAAGGTCAGCGAAGAGTGTTCGCTGGGTTGTCTCTGAGGGCGAGACGCCATCTATCAGCGGCCTTATGTCTTCGAATGCGGGATTCTTTACGTTCATCGTAGGGCTCGCCGTGGTGATCGGAATTCCCGTATTGTTGATGATGCTTTCGTCGGCCAAATCCAAACGACTTGAAAAGAGGGCTCGGAAAGCTGAAGGCCTGCAGGCTGATTCTTCCAACGCAGGTTCTTCCGAAGCGATTGGTCCGATGCTTCGCCGAATGGAGCGAATCGACAGCCCTGCCAACGTCAGGTTTCTCAATCAGCGGCTTAAGGAGCATTTGAAAACACCGGCCGGCAGATTGGTTCGTGAAAACTTTACGTTCCCCATGTGGCTCCGCTACCTTCAGATGCTGGTATTAGTTGTCTTCGGATTGCTCGCGCTCCCAACGATCGTCTTTACGATAGGAGGACTCAGATTCTTGTGGAGCGCCATCACGCTTGAACCGTTCAACGACTTGCGAGGAAAAGAGATTGACGAAAGTCTCAGGATTATCGTCGCTTCGATGGTGATTGCGAACCAACAGATCCTGACTGGGAAAGTCGACCAAGGACCCGCGCTTTTGCTTGGCACGTTTGAAGCCGATGAAAGGTTTTCGCTATCGATCCAAAGCGAGTTAGCGAGCAGACTTGCAAGTATCTATCTACAGGGACCAACCGATCCGGAAGAAGAAGAGGTTTATGCGATCCTTCGAGATGACGAGTATCGTGCGAGTCGACGTCAGTCTGTCCCTTCGTCGATCGTTGGTTCGGCAAACATCTTGCTATTTGACGTGGAATTCTCAGTTCGCATGGCGAAAATCGTCAATGGAAACAGCGTTCTCGTCGCTTGCGTCGTTGATCCACGAGAGAAAGGCGAAATCTATCAGCTGCCATGGTCAGTCATTGACGATCTGGTAAAGGATCAACCGGGGGATCAACCGAGGTGATCGTCCTGGGCACTCCATCTTGTTGCGAAGGTAGCTAGTTCAAGATGATCAACAGGCTGTAGCTTGTGGTCATTTCTTGGCTGGCATTGGAGAAGCCGGAAAGGCAACGGGAAATCGGGAAATAAAAGGGGGGTGGCGTTGCTTGTTCGAGTGTCTTCCAGTCTCTTGGGCAAGTGATTCGGTAAAAGAATTTGAGGCCCGAAAGGA
>CAYNNP010000257.1:0-9329 GCA_964398215.1 uncultured Pirellulaceae bacterium
CCCAACTGGCCCAGAGTCGGTTTTTGGAAGAGTATTCTTTCTTCAGAACTCGAACCGCATCAGCGAGGCTACCTGCTTCGGTAAACATGTCTGGCGTCAGCGTGGTGAGCTGCGTACAGAACTCACTGATTTCCGACTTTACCGGCTTGATGAGAATGCTGCGTTTTTCAAGCCGCGTCAGCGTTTTTACATCGATTGGGCACAAACCCACTTCGATAATCTCGCTGGATTGCCCGTAAGGCGGTTCCCCGTCCCAGCACGTCGATTCCAAATCGACGACAAGAATTACATCCAATGAACGTGCCATTTCAATTCCTTCCCGACAGCAAACCTACTTCGTCGCTATCTGTCTTTGTTACTGTGTGATTATTTCTTTGTACGGATGACAAAGGCCGCCGCCAAAAGGTTCGCTCCACAACTGCTTGGCCCAAAAGTTTGAAAACACGAGATTAGCCAACAGCGAAGCTGTTTAACAATACAGCCTGTGGTCGCGCAGCGCACCACAGGTCGTTGCTGAATCAACCAACCCAAACCCTGAAAGGGTTTCACAACAGTGCTTTCTTCGAATACCTTTGGCGTCGATAGTCACCGCAAAAATCGAAAACGCTGCGGTCAAAGTTGTGGGCAAAGACAACGTCTTGCCCGTCGCTAGCGGTCGAAACAATCGTAGGCTGGCCACTTCTCTGATGCGCCCAGTCCAAAACGGGGGCAGGGTGCCCGTGCCGCGATCGTCACACGCGTATGTTTACGCTACGCTGGTGACGCGGTCAGTTGTGTTCCAGGATCGCGTAGATCCAGTAGGTCCATGTCGACCTGATCAAGATTGGCATCGTGCTCGGACCGAAGCGTGCCAAAGTACAACAAGCATGTAACAGCGATGCCACCACTGACGACTACCCAGAAAGGTTGATATACCGTCCCTGCTTCGGTTTGCTGAAAGAATAACGGAGCCGCCTCCCAACCACTTGCTGGAATTCGTTCCATTGATACTGACAATGCGTTGTTCGTAAAGTGAATCAACATGCCCGGAATCACGCTGCCTGTTTTCAGTGCGACCCAGCCCAGCAAGACGCCCATCACACTCGCCGCGATACTCTGTTGTAACACGCCATGTGAAATGCCAAACATCAAGGCGGTGATGATGACGGCACGCAAGCCTCCGCTTTTACGTACCAGTCCGCCAAACACAAAACCGCGAAACGCTAGTTCTTCGCAAATCGCAGGCACCAAAGCCAACAACAGCACAACATTCAGCCACGGCATGTCACTAATTTGCTCAGCAAACGGACGCATCGCCGCCACTGTCTGTTCGCTAATCGGATACATATAGTTGATGAACTTCCCCAGTTCAAAATACAACGGGTGAAGTGTCACGCCCACCAAAATTGCAAGCGGAATCGTCGTCCAGTGAGGTATCCGCAGACGAAGGCTCGTTCGCAGCGACTTGGTGAACATCGTCGCCATCAAAAGAGCTGGGAACAGGATCATTGCGATCTGTGGCATCAACACCATTTTGGCAATGTCCGTCGCCGTTTGCATGGACGCTCCCGCCATCGCCAGTCGTCCAAAGAACAGGACGACCAAGATGGTGACACCACACGCAAGTCCCTGTGCCGGTGTTGCCGCCAGTTGGCGGTCTCGCCACAGGTGCCGAACCCAGCTACCGATCTCCCATTGATCACCATCGCCGAACAAAACCGATTCGCTTTCAAACTGTCTACGAACCCATCGTGTTGAAAGCCACAGGCATGTCGATGTGACAGTAAAGACGATTGGTAGATGAAACAACGCGGCACCGAATTGACCTTCTACCAACGCACGCACCATCAGGAACATGCCGGTCACAGGGATCAAACTTGTTCCTATATTCAGAGTCGTACCTGGCAGCATTGGCAATAGTACCAACGGCAGCGTGACCATCATCAAAGGCATCAGGTAGTACTGGCCTTCTTTGCTACTGCGAGCCATTGCAGCGATCGCCAGTGCCATCGAACTGAACAGCAACGACAGCGGAATCAGTGCAACCAGCAGCCATAGCATTGGGGCCAGCGGTGGTGATCCAACCATGCCAGCGGATCCGGCGCCCAGATGACCAAATACAAACGAACTGGTAACCAACATACTGCCCGCATTCATCAGCGCGGTCAGCATACTGAACGTTGCAACGGCGCCAAGCTTGCCCCAGACGATCTCGGATCGCAGCGCGGGGCTGCAAAGTAATGTTTCCAAAGTACCGCGTTCTTTCTCACCTGCCACCAAATCAATCGCAGGATAAAACGCGCCCGTCATCGCCCAAACTAGCATGATGAAGGGCAGCAGTTTGCTCCAAAAAGCCGCTTCACGAGTATTCGCCGGCGCGATATCTGTGTCCGCCAAAGTGAACGGGTTTAGCGAATCGACTTGAATGCCAGTTTTTGACAAACGCTCACGTATCCAGCCTTCTCGCCATTTGCCCAGAATGCTCGTGACGCGTTCTTTTGCGACCATTGACTGATCAGAAGCCACATTGAACATCAGCTGGATTTCTGGCAAAGTTGCAGCAGTGTGCCTTGTCGACTGAAAGTCTTTGGGGACCATCAGCACAACGTCAAACGCACCTTCGCGGACCCATCGCTGGGCAAGTTCATTGGTGTCGCCCCGTTCGCTAAGCGAATCCCAACTGTACTGCATCAGTTCCAGGTTGCTACCTGTCTCAGGCACCAAGCTTTCATCGAATGCTTCGTCCGCGATCAACGTCGGCGCATTGGTCAAGTATTCATTGCCCACAACGCAAACGCTGGTCTTATGCTCACGAGTGAACTGTGCCATCTGCAGCAGCAGCGTACCGACCAGCGGATAAAGCAGTACCGGCAAGACAGCGATCGTGAACAGGGTTCTCCGATCGCGGAGCTGATCTCGCATTTCGCGAAAGTAGATCAACCAGATCGCCGACCATCGCGGGCGCCCAGCATTTTCGGCTTGATGCCGTTTCTCTGCAGCTGTCAAAAACCTCATCGATTGGCTCCCAAAGCAAAGGAGTCAACGCCATGATCGGACTGGCCTTCTTCAGACGCTTCATGCTGACTGAGCAAGTCGAAGAATAGCTCTTCAAAATTGTCTTGATTGTGTCGCTGTCTTAGTTCTTCCAGCGATCCAGTGTCCAATATTTTTCCGCGGTACATGATCGCGATTCGATCGCATAGCCTTTCGACTTCGCTCATAATATGCGTCGAAAATATCAAGCACTTACCGGCTTCGCGAAGCGATCGGACGACAGTCAGCAAGTTTCTTGCGACCAACACGTCCAGACCAAGTGTTGCTTCATCAAAAACCAAGACGGGAGGATCATGGACCATCGCGCGAGCAATGGAGACTTTCTGTTTCATGCCCGTGGACATCTTTGATCCTGGCACGTCACGAAACTCGTTCATACGCAATTGATGGAACAGTTCTTCCAATCGCTCTTTAAGTTTCGGTTTGGGCATGCCATGCAAGCGGCCGAAATATTCGACCATTTCCCATGCCGTCATGCGATCATAGATCGCTGTGTTGTTACTGACGAATCCGATACGTCGACGGACTTGGGCGGGATCGTCCTCCACATCAAAACCGTTGATCAGCGCTGTTCCGCTGGTCGGGGAAAGGACTGTGCTCAAGATTCGCAGGACAGTCGTTTTGCCAGCTCCGTTTGGCCCAAGGAGACCAAATACTTCGCCCTTTCGCACTGTAAACGAAACCTTGTCGACAGCTACGAACCGCCCACGATGCAAATCTTCGTAGACCTTGGTTAGATGCTGGACTTGGATCATTTCTATCGTCACGTGCGGGAGGATTACCACTCGGTTGACGATTATGCAAGATCGACCATTTATTCAGTCTGAGTCGATATCAACACCACAGAGACTTTTCAACCGTTGGTTCATACGACACTACATTGTTGCCAACCGCGTGAGAGAATCGCATCGGCCTGATTGGCTTGAAACGTAAAAAACACTGGACGATAGCCCGCGCAATCGTCAGTGCTTGACCTGGAGCCGTACAGCCGGTCCCCTGACCGCTTCCAAAGCCTCGATCTTGGCAGTTGCCTTGCGCGTTGCTCCTTCTGTTGCACTATGAGTCATGATCACAAGCGTGACGGGATCGGTTTGCGTTGAAACGAATGCGTTTTCGTGCTGAATGACCGACGCGATCGATATGCCATGTGTTTCCAAGACTGCAGCGATGGCCGCGAGCGTTCCAGGATCGTTTGCAACCGATAATCGAAAGTACTGTCGTCCGGCCAAGTGATCTGCGTCGCGCAACAAAGCACGCGGTGGTTGGTCCACCGAAAAATACTCGAGCGTTCGGAACGTGAGTGTCGTGCGACCGACAGCGGTGTCGATCAAATCGGCCACGACCGCCGAAGCCGTCGGCATTTGGCCAGCACCAAGTCCGTGATAAAAAACGGGCCCGACAGCATCGCCTACAACGCGGATCGCATTGAACGCATCACGTACTTCTGCCAGCGGTGTTCCGATGGGTACCAAGGTCGGAGCGACTGATAATTCGAGGCCTTCGTCAGCAAGGTTTGCGATCGCCAAAAGCTTGATTCGATATCCCAGTTCCTTTGCATACTTCAAATCAGCGGGATCCAATCCGTCAATGCCCACGCGGGGAATCGCCGACCAGTTGACAGTGGCTCCGAAAGCCAAGTGTGCCAGGATCGCGAGTTTTTGTGCTGCGTCGGTGCCGTCCACATCCATCGTCGGATCAGCTTCGGCATACCCGAGTTCCTGAGCTTTTCGCACGACTTCATCGTAATCCGAACCGTGCTGGTCCATTTGCGAAACGATAAAGTTGCTGGTCCCGTTCAGGATTCCTTCGAGCGACAGAATCTGGTTTGCGGACAGGCATTGGCTGATGTTGGCGATGATGGGGATGCCACCAGCAACCGCGGCCTCGAAAGCAATACTGCGCCCCAGTTCACGCGCCTTTGTGAACAATTCAGCGCCATGTTCAGCCAGTAGCGCTTTGTTGGCGGTGACGATATCTTTGCCCGACTCCAGCAACTGCAGCATGATTGTTCGAGCAGGTTCCAGCCCGCCGATCAACTGGGCGACGACCGTGATATCGGGATCATCCAGGACTTCTTGAAGTGAATCGGTGATGATCCCATCGGGTAAATCCGCATCGCGTTTTTTCGACAGGTCTCGCACGACGGCTTTCTTCAGCCACATCGTACGCCCGGCGTGCCGCGCGGTTCGATCACCATGGTCCAATAGAAGTTTGGCGACGCCGGACCCGACTGTCCCCAAACCTACGATAGCTACGTTTGTCTTTTCCATGACCAGATGTTAGCGGGATCTTGCAACAACGACGACCCGAGTTCAAATTCGCCCCCTTGGCCCCAGATCAACGCTGCAGAACGTTGATAAACTGCCAGCCAGACAAAAACCAGTTCTTGCCAAACGGTTTGCACCAACGGCACTCCGCCAAAACTTTGTTGGCCGGCCCCCGCAATGACTCGATCGTGATCGCAGCGGTCTGCAGTGGTATCTCGCTGTCGGTGATCAATCCGATACCGTAGTTGGAGATGTTTTTTGAAAAGCCTTTGATCGGGTCAGCGTGTCCCTTAAGGGCAACCAGAACTGGACGCACCAAGTGCTCGCGATGCGCCGACCGATTTTCCGCTCTTTCGTAATCCAGGTCCTCGCGAAGTAGATTTTCCACGAGTCGGTCGAGATCGTCGTTGATTGAATGTTTAGCGGTTCGAAGCATTGCGTCGCCTGGCAAATTGAGTCTGCATGAAGAACACGAACAGAATTTCGGTCCTTTACCATCCAAGGATCGCTCAGGAAAAAGACTCAGGCGACGGAATTTTGGACCAATGACATACCATCACCAATTTCCCCGCCCTCAAAATCGATCAAGCCCGAATAATCTTTACTGACCGCAACAGTTCTGTGCTGCAATGTGTCCTGGGCTATTTTGCTCCCTTGGTGATGCAGTAAAGCCGCGACGCGGTGCGAATCAATAGTTTGTCCTGAGCGACCGCAGGACACGCGATCAATAATTCCGACAATTCGTTTCGCTGAACGACTTCAAACTCGGGTCCCGCTTTGACAACATAAGTCAAACCGTCTTCGCCAAAACAAAAGATGTGACCGTTGTACGCGACCGGCGATGCGGTAAAAGAACCGGCAGGCGTAAAACGCTTTTTGCCATAAACACGCTCGCCCGTTTTGGCATTGTGGCAGGTCAGAAAACCTTGGTCGTACAGCGTATAGAGATAGTCGCCGTATACGATTTGAGTCGGATTGTAGGACGACGTGGTAGGTTGATACCACTGGATGAATTTGCTGTCAGCAAAGTCGCCCCTCGGTGTAATGTCGCCTTTTGCACCCGGCAAAATCGCGAAGGTCGGTCGGTGCGAATCGCCAACGTAACCCGACGCGATATACAGCATTCCATGTGCGGCAAACGGTGACGGGATGACCAAGCTGGACATTTTTCCATCAAATTCCCACAGTAGTTTCCCATCCAACGAATACGAGCGATTGCGATTCTTGCCGGGAACGACCAACTCGGTTCGCAGCGAATTTTTCCATACAAACGGAGTCGCCCACGAATGCGATTCTTTGCGGGCTAGCTTCCAGTTCTGCTCGCCCGTTGCCGCATCCAACGCTGCTACCCAGGATTCTTCCAGGTTATCGTAAACGACAAAGACTTGACCATCGTGAACCACTGGTGATGCTGCAGCGCCATAGTCCATCAGCGTTTTCTTTGGATCGATTTTGCGCGACCACAGCAGTTTGCCATCCATGTCATAGCAAAACAATCCAAGGTCGCCGAACAGTGCATAGACTCGCTGTCCATCAGTCGCAACCGTTTCCGCAGCATAGGTGCTTTTGGGGTGACGTGGGACCTGAGGTTGCCCGACGTGCGCCTGGTGCTTCCAAATTTCTTTACCCGTATTCAAATCAAAGCAGTGCACCATCCAGTGATGAGTCCCCTTTGCGGGATCGCGAACACCACGTCCAAGGTACAGCCCTTTGCTGGGCGTCAAATTTTCTTCGTCGGCAACAACCGAAGTTACAAAGATGCGATCTTTCCAAACAACAGGACACGACCAGCCCCAGCCCGGAATCTTGCTAACCCATTTAACGTTTTCCGTTTTGCTCCATTGCATTGGCAACTGATCGTTATCGGGCGCAACGCCGTCAGCGCGATCACCACGAAACTGAGACCAGTTTTCTTGACTGCATGCAATCGAGCTGCAGCCAACCGTGATCGCCAAACCAAGAACACCGACAAGCAAGTGATAAGGGTCTACGAATTGTCGAATCATGATCTCGCCAAATAAGAAAAAGGATGTTGGTCCATAGAATTTACGGCGGCGGAAGTCAAAGATCAAACCGACCGATCGTAGCTTGGCCGCTCCCGGCCGAGACGTGTCCTGGACTAGCACCTTGGCCGCAAGTGCCCAGATTTGTTGCGTTTCGGCAACCCAATCCCGTAAACCTTGCTCCGCGCGAGCTATAGTCGAGAGATACAGGAACCTCTCATTGACCAGCGAATCAGACACAACCGGCACGACCCTCACCAGCGACCAAGCTAAACCGGCCGCGGTCAGCGCTATACCTCCGCCAGTCGTGTTGCAAGCAGCTGAGGATCCGACGCAACAATCCTTAGATTCCTTATCATCAGGCGACGCGCCGCAGGTTTCTGTTTGGCGCAATCGAATGCCCGCTTGGCTGATCAGCTCCATCATTCACACGCTGGTCTTGGTTTTGTTGAGCTATTGGAGCTATCAAAGATCTGGCTCATCAGCTATCGCCCTGCAAGCTCAACAGTCTGACCAAGCTTCACAGGCCATCACGTTCCAAGTCGCTCAGACCAACGTGCAGCAAGACAACATCAGCGAAGCTCAAGCCGAACAACCGATCGCTGTCGATATTGCTCCGCAGCAAACAGCACAACTGAGCGTTACGCCGATCCCCAAGTCCACGGTGTTGACGAAAGACCAACATGCGATGGTTACCAACGGAGGTAGCCCGACAGAGATGCATTTGTTGATGCTGCCAGGTGGAGGACTAGAAGGGCGTTCGCCGGAAGGCCGCAAAGAGTTCGGTGAACGGTTTGGTGCCACGCCTGAAAGCGAACAGGCCGTCGACCTCGCACTGCAATGGCTGATCAACCATCAACGCCCCAATGGATCGTGGTCATTCAATTTGGATCTTGATCCTTGCAATGGACGCTGCCGACACAGCAAAAAAGCTGGCGATACACCAACACCGTCGACTGGCGCAACCGGGCTAGCGTTGCTTGCGCTGCTGGGCGCCGGACACACACACAAGACAGGGCCATACGCAGACAATATTCGCGACGCCATCTATTACTTGAGGTCGGTCGCTGGCGAAACACAATTCGGCTTGGACTGGCAACACGGCAGTATGTATGGACACGGCATCGCCCTGATGGCTTTGGGCGAAGCCTGTTCGATGACGGCAGACAAAGACGGAAACTACGACTCGGACCTCCACAATCTTGTTACTCGTGGCAGCGTTTTTACAGCCAGCGCACAACACTCCAACGGATCGTGGGGATATGTTCCAGGCAGGCCCGGTGATACAACCCTGACGGGCTGGCAAGTCCTATCGTTGATCGCCGTACGCCGCAACGGAATATCACTTCCATCGCCAACGCTACCAAACGCCAAGAAGTTCATACGAACGATTGTAGCGACCGACGAATTTGAATTTGGTTATCAATCACCCGAGCCGGAGCCAACGACCACAGCGATTGGTTTAACGCTGATGCTGTATCTGGGGCAGCGTCCAGGCATGACACTTTTTGATGAATCACTCGATCGTCTTGCCAATCGCGGGCCAACGCTAACGAACGTCTATCACGACTACTACGGTTCACTGGCGCTTCACCATGCTCAGCACAAAGGCTGGGAACGCTGGAACAACAAACTTCGCGACCATCTTGTCCGCACACAGGCAACCGAAGGACACGAGATTGGCAGCTGGCACTTTAAAGACAAATGGGGCGACAAAGGCGGCCGACTCTACACGACATGCATGAGCGCAATGATGTTGGAGATCTACTACCGTTATCTTCCGCTGTACGATCCCGACGCGAAATTTCCACTCTAGCACAGCTAAACGCAGCGGCGACAATCACGGTTATGTAACGAGGGCAGCCTGTACGCACATCGTGGTTTTTAGATACACCAACGGGGCTTGGGAGGACTTTAGGATTGCCGATGCTTTAGGCATACCCAACATTTATGAACGGAACATAGTAGCTTGGCTGCCCCAGCCGAGACTGCCTATTTCTCGGCTCGGAGAGCCGAGCTACTTTAA
>CAYNNP010000258.1:0-9251 GCA_964398215.1 uncultured Pirellulaceae bacterium
GAAGTTCCGGCAATTGCGGCGTTTGCTCGGTCCGGCCTACTTAAAAAACGCAACTGCAAAACTCACGCCATGGGCTGTGTCGGCCTCCGGCCAAAAAAAAACCGAACTCTGTTGAGTTCGGTTTCTAGATTAGACCCAATTTGGAAATCAATTATTCCTTAGCCTTAACGCAGTATAGATGCGAATTGGATCGCAAAAACAGACTGTCATCACTGATGGCAGGTGTTGCTCCGAATCCGCTCTTGTCAAAGGACATATCGTTGGAAGCGAGCACTTTGAATTCTGGCTTGGCTTCGATTACATGAACGCTTCCAGAGTTCGTCATGGAATAGATTTTTCCATTGGCAACTACCGGTGAAGCATAGTCGGCGCCGCCTCGCCCGCCACGTCCGCCGCCAAAGCCGCCGCGTCCTCGTCCGCCACCGCCGCCGCGTTGGTCATTTCCGCCGCTAGCCGATGATGGCAGTCGCTCTTGGAAAACACGTTCGCCAGACGTTGCATTGACACATTCAACAACCGATCCGCTGACGGAGAACAAATGCCCGTTCACGAGAACCGGTGTCGCATAGCTTGATCGGATTCGGCCTTCCCACACAGTATTCGATTTGGAGACGTCGCCTTTTCCGTCAACCCGTACCGCGTAGGCTTCTTCGCCCGTTGCGTACACGACGCCGTCATCAACAATCAAACTGACTTGAGCGTTTCGTGAATTCACGCCGTCGGCATACCATCGCAGCTTTCCTGTCTCATTGCTAAGACCCCAGATTTCACCGATCACTGAGATTGCAATTTCACTTTTATCGCCGTTCTTCACCAACACGGGCGTCGTCCAGCATTCTCCTAATCCATCTGCTTCGGCGCGGTGCTGTACCTCGCCAGTCTTTTTGTCAAGCCAAACGATCGCCAATGATTCGTCGGCAGCGTTCACAATGACTTGAGTATCCGTAACGATTGGACTGGCCGCAGACCCAAACCCTTTGTAGCTCGGCTCATGACCGACGCTCTGATTCCAAACTTCATTTCCATCAAGGTCGTATGCATAGACTCCTGACTTACCAAAGAATGCAAAAACGTGCGTGCCATCACTTACTGGTGTGTTGCTCGCGTAGCCGTGAGTCGTAACTCCCGGTGGACGGTAAGCGTCTTCTGGCATTTTCGCTTTGACAGTTTTTGTCCACAGTGTCTTGCCCGAATTGCGATCAACGCAGACCAAGTGACGTTTAAGATCTTCGATCTGGCCTTGATTGTCGCCCATGCCGTAGCCCGAATAGCAGGTCACGAAAACACGGTCGCCAACGACGATCGGACTCGAAATTCCTCGTCCAGGAAGTTCCGTTTTCCAGGCTAAGTTTTTGCTTTCTCCAAATTCAACCGGTGCATCGGACGTACTGACTCCTGATCCGTTGGGACCACGAAACCGGGGCCAATCGGCTTGCGCACTCGCACTGAGCCAGAGCGAAACAACGGCAGAAAAAATGAGGGCCGAACTCTTGATGCTTTTTGACATTACAAACCTGAGCCAAAGAGAAGAAAAATTGACAAGACTACCAATCCAAATCACTTGGATTACCACAGTGTAACGTATGGATTTCAGTTCCAATAAGGAATGACCTTCGAGGAATTGATATGCGTAGGAACCACCAAAGCACCTAAAAGTTTCGTCCGAAATTCACTTTTCGCCGTACGCAGGTGCGATCTATCTCACTGAAAAGCAGCGTTCCTGGCCAAAATCGGGCGCTGATTCCACTGGCTCGCCCTGACCTGAAATTGGGAATTTCCCGGCTGGATTCTGGCTGAAAAAAGACACATTTGGTGGTATCGCTCGTTTTCGATCGTTTTTTGTGTGGATAGGCCAACCGCTGCGGGTTTGTAAACCCATGGGTGTACATCTCTCCCGGATCTTTAAGACCGGGAACGGATCAGTTTTGCCCCTATTGCCAAGGTGAGCAGCAAGAGCACTCACCTAGCAACTTGTCACATTCCTAAACTGAAGAACCTTAACTCTCCTATGATAAGTTTAGACTTAACGATGCATGCGAAGCCTTTGATGACGCGAGTACAATCTTCGCTTCAGCGTGCTGGCTTGACTCAAACACAGGCCAACCGTATTGACGAACGCTCCGTCGAACTCAGCGGCCCACCGATAGCTGCGAATGACCGTGCGTTGGCCGTTGCCATCGCACGAACAGTTCCGGGCGTCGTCCGGGTCGCGTTCATGACGAACAAAAGTTACAAAGCCATGCGAGCTCAGGCTAAGAAGCGAGCTTGAAAACTAGCTCTTGGCTGGTTTCTTCTTGGGCTTGTAGATTTCCGTCGCGGTGCCGAAGTGAATTTCGCCCGCGTTCATCAACGTTTCGCTTAGCGTTGGGTGCGGGTGAACACTGTCAGTGATGTCATGAACTTCACAGCCCATTTCGATCGCAAGAACAGCTTCAGCGATTAGCTCGCCCGCTCCGCTTCCAACGATTCCGCATCCGATCACGCGATGCGTTTCCGGGTCAACGATCCACTTGGTCAATCCATCGGTAATGCCAAGTGCCTGAGCCCGACCGCTCGCAGCCCACGGATAGACTTCAACGTCAACCGCTTTTCCATCACGCTTGGCTTCTTCCTCAGTGATGCCGGCCCACGCGATCTCTGGATCCGTAAACACAACTGCAGGAATGGCTCGTTTTTCAAAGACAGATGCCTTGCCAGCGATCACTTCCGCTGCCACGCGGCCTTCGTGAGTCGCTTTGTGCGCGAGCATCGGATCGCCTGCGACATCGCCAATCGCCAAAATGTGTGGGTCCGCAGTTTTCTGCTGCGCGTCGCATACCACGAATCCGCGGTCGTTGACTTTTACCTGCGTGTTTTCCAGCCCAAGACCTCGAGTCACGGGTCGACGACCAATGCTGATCAGCACACGGTCGTAGGCTTCGGTGCCAAATTTACCAGGGCCTTCGAAGGTCACATCGACTTTATCGCCATTCTCAGCAAGCGAACCAACCTTGGTGTTCAGCAGCACGCCGCCTTTGGCAAATTTGCGAACGCGTTTCTCAAGCGGTTTGACCAAGTCACGATCAGCTCCAGGCAGCAAACCTTCACCCAATTCTACAACGGTTACTTCTGAGCCCAATTGAGCGTAAACGCTGCCCATCTCCAGGCCAATGTATCCACCCCCAACGACCAACAACGTCTTGGGGATATCGACCAGTTTCAGCGCCCCAGTGCTGTCCATCACACGGTCGCTACCAATGTCAAATGCGCCCGGCATTGCAGGAACACTGCCCGTTGCCAACACACAGTGATCAAAAGTCAGCTGTCCGTCAGCGGGAATTGAATCGTGGTCGCCTTCCAGTTTCAATGTCATTGAATTGACGAATGAGCCTCTCGCATGAATGACTTTCACCTTGCGGCGTTTTGCAAGCCCGCCCAATCCACCGGTCAAAGTAGAAATGACTTTGTCCTTACGAGCTCGGACTTTGTCGATATCGATCTTCGGTTCACCGCTGTATTCGACGCCCCACTCCTTTCCAAGTTCTTCCACCTCGTGGATGACTTTGGCGACATGCAACAGTGCCTTGCTGGGAATGCATCCGCGCAACAGACACGTCCCACCCAAAGTCGGTTCGGCTTCGACGATCGTAACGTCAAGACCTTCATCTGCAGCAAGAAAGGCTGCTGCGTAACCACCAGGACCACCACCAAGAACAACAACAGGACTGTGCATCGAAAACTGAGCCTCTGTAAGATAGCCAAATGAACAACGTCCGCGAAAATTCCGCGGACGAAAAGCAGCAACAATAGCAAAGACAAACCCACAAGGGGCTCGGTTCACTATTGTGATTCTAAGAGATTATCGCGACAAGAATTCGACGACGGAGTTAGCATCCACGGGCAAACTAATGTCCGTTGGTCCCGGCAAGCCTAAAATAGTGGCTTTCAGGTTTTCGCTATCGAACGAAACCCAGTCAAGTGCATCCGGCGGAGCGTTTGCAATGACGCCACGATACAAGTTCTTGAGATTTTCGCGACCGCGTACTTCAACAATATCGCCAGGCCGTAGCATGTAACTTGGCTTGGTTACTTTCACGCCGTTGACGCGAAAGTGGCCATGGGTAATTCCTTGGCGAGCCTGTGGCCGTGTCTTTGTGAATCCAACGCGACGAACAACATTGTCCAGCCGACGTTCACACATCAACAGCAACAGTTCTCCAGCGTTGCCTTTCTTGTGCGTGACGGTATCAAAGTAACGGCGAAGCTGACGTTCACCCAAACCGTAATAGTGCTTGATCTTTTGCTTCTCCATCAACGCCGCACCATAGTTACTAGGGCGACGTCCACGGACGTGCATTCCTGGAGGCGTGTTTCGACGATCCAGAGCTCTCGCAGCGCCTGCGGTTTCATAGATCAGTGTGCCAAGCCGACGATTGACACGTGCTTTTGGACCAGTGTATCGAGCCATTAATGAACTTCCTTTATGACGCGGCGACCGCGCGGTTTTGAGTGGGCGAGTGAAGATTCACCGCCGATGCGATCCTGGCTTCGCCCACACATTGGGCCAAGTAGGTCGCATATCGAATTTTGCGAAGCTCAAGAGTGTCGTTGTTTGTCGCGTGTTTGGCAAGAGGAAGCGGCCGAAATTCGCATTCTTTATCCAACTGGAAACTGCCGACAATACTCATACATTGCGATACAGGCAGATGTTGCCGCGTTATGGCTGAATGGCAGGCCGTAAACCGGGATTTCAACGACTGAATCCAACACATCCAAGACCTCTTGAGTGATCCCATCACGCTCGTGGCCAATCACCAGAACCGTTTGACGCTCGAATTGGTATTCATACAGCGACTGAGAATTCGTTGCCTGTTCAAGCCCAACGAGATGAAATCCTTCTTGTTTCAGCTTCTTTAAAACCGGCAAAAGCGTCCGTGGCGTTTGGATGGTGACCTGGTCGGCTCCGTCGCGAGCGATTTTTCGATCCAGCTTCGGGGCTCCGCAGGCAATCACTCTGTCGATCCCACAGACGCCTGCAGCGCGAACGATCCGCGCAACGTTGATGTTGCTGCGCATCGGTGGCAGCGCCAACACGATCTCTCGCTTCCGCTCGAGCGCTGTCGGTGGTTTGTGGCGAAGATGAGTGAATTTCATTCGATTGCTGGTGCTGGCACGAGCGCCCCATGACGCTTGTCTTAGCTGACGGTTTCCTTCATCAAGAACACGATCCGGTGCCCAGACTTTGGTGCTAGCGGTTTATCCACTGTGTCAAACGACGCTGTGCCATCTTCTCTGATCGAACACAACAAGACGGCTTTGTCGCCGTACTGATCTTCGAATTCCTTGATGCCAAATTCTTCGCTCAGCAAAGTTGACTTGAACCTTGCGCCCTGACCATAGAATTCTTTCATCTCGCCAAACGTGTTTTCTTTTCCGAACAACTCACGCCCCATCAGGTTCTTGGTCAGCCCGCGGCGATGATGCATATTCGAGGGATTGAAAGACAGCTGATACAGCATCGCTCGACCAAACATGTGTCGGCATTCTTTCACTGCCAGCGTGTTGACTTCATCATTTTGTGTCATCGCGAGCAAACGCCCGATGCCCACCAGCGGCAGGTCTTCACGGACATGTTCGTTCAGAACATTCGCACAAACTGCATCCAGCCCCGCCATCTTGGCCGCAGTGACTTTGGTGTAGTTCGTGTCGACCAGCATCACCGGCAAGTCCGCATTCTTCAGTTCGATCGCAAATTCGCGAACCCAATCATCGGCTCCCGCGATCAATACACCTTCGGTTGACCTGTCCGCAAGACCTAGCCAGCGTGCAAACGGCACAGCCGACAAGCCATAAACGGCAACCGTTCCAACGATCACCAAGAATGTCACCGTCGCCAATTGATCCGAACCCGCCAACTGCAATCCTGGCTCTTGCTGGATATGTAAAGCAAATACGCTACTGACTGCAGCTGCCACGATCCCCCGAGGTGCGAGCCCCGCGATGAATGTCTTCTCTTTAATGTCCAGCGGCGAACCCGCAAGTGAAGCGAACACAGAGATTGGCCGAATGACCAAAATCAACACCAACAAGAACCCCAGGCCTGGCCAGCCTACCGCAGCAACGTCTTCTAATTGAACTCGTGATCCCAAGATAATGAACAGGCAGCCGATCAATAGCGTTCGAAGATTCTCTTTGAATTCAACAATGTGCTCGATGTCAAAACGATGCTGGTTGGTCAGCCAAATCCCCATCACAGTGACTGTGATCAATCCCGATTCATGGGCCAGCATGTCACTTAGCGCAAACAGCAGCAGCCCTACAGCTAACGCGCCAACACCGTGCAAATTGTCCGGCACCCAATAACGACGAAACGCCAGCGTCATCAACCAACCGCCAAGCGACCCCAAAACACCGCCGACCAAAACCGTTTTCAGCAGCATCAGAATCGCAGTCATCAAACCTGCGTCGCCCGAATGGTGCATCGCTTGTTCGAATACCAATACCGCCAGCACCGCACCGACTGGGTCAATCACAATCCCTTCCCACTTCAACGTCGAAGCAACACGTTTGGTCGGTCGAACTTGCCGCAAAAGTGGCCCGATGACGGTTGGTCCCGTCACAGTCAAAATCCCGCCAAACAAAAAACTAAGCGGCCAAGCAAAATCGAGCGTGAACCTTGCCGCAAGCGCTGCCAGTACGAATGTAATCGCGGCGCCAATCGTACATAACCGCAGCGCCGCCGAGCCAGCTTCGCGCAGTTCACTAAACTTCAGTGACAGCCCGCCTTCGAACATGATCACTGCGACCGCCAACGAAACCAGCGGAAACAACAGCTTGGGACCTGAATCGGGCGCGCCGCCGGTCAAGCTGACTAGATACTCATCTGGATTGACGAACTGCCCAAGCAAAACGCCAAACAACAGCAGCAGCAAAATACCCGGTAGATTTGTTCGCCACGCAATCCACTGCGCAGCGACACCCAGCATCGGCACCATTGCCAGGTAAAAAAGAAACTCCATCGAAAATATCCTTGGTCGCGATCAAATTCAGCAACCAATATCGTAAGCCAAATCCGCTGCCTTGCAGAAGAGGATCAACGCTTCCCAGCCTATTCAGCGGAAGCTTTTTCGGCTTCTTTCCGTTTCGGCAAGACCCAATCTGGGCGAGGAAAATGGCAGGTGTACCCACCCGGATCGCGTTCAAGATAATCTTGGTGCTCAGGTTCGGCTTCCCAAAAATCCGACACCGGTTCGACTTCAGTTACAACTTTCCCCGGCCAAAGTCCTGATGCATCGACATCCGCAATGGTGTCCATCGCAATCCGCTTTTGTTCATTGGACACATAATAGATCGCAGATCGATAGGAAGCTCCACGATCGTTACCTTGACGGTTCTTGGTGGTCGGATCGTGAATTTGGAAAAAGTACTCAAGGATTTTTCGGTAGCTCGTCACAGCTGGGTCAAACACGATCTCGATCCCCTCGGCATGGTTACCGTGGTTTCGATAAGTTGCATTTGGGATCTGTCCACCGGTGTATCCGACGCGCGTTGTAACTACGCCAGGGACCTTGCGAATCAAATCCTGCATGCCCCAAAAACACCCACCCGCCAATACAGCACGCTCGGTCATCTTAACTTTTCCCGTTGCTTGAGTTTCCTGAGACGCCATTTCCTGTGAGGGCTGGTTGCTGGCAGCCAGATCAGCCGTGTTTGGCGTCTGAGACGACGAGGTTTCATACACGCCATGTTTTTCGCTGCAACCGACCATGACTAGCAGCGCAATATAGATGCAATTTCTCAAAACAGCCTCTCGGTAGGGTAAATAGTGTCAGTTGGATTGTAGGAACCAAGGCAAGTCGGCAACACCTAACACTATGTTCCAGAATCGCATGTGCAAGGCAACCATCCATCGCTTTTGCCTGCAGGGTGTTGTCCAGAACATCTCTAAAACAGCACGATGGCCAACCTTTCACGGCACAATCCAAGGCAGAGCGGGATCGCCCACGCCAGGAAAACACATGCTCTATCGCCCGCATAATTGGCACAGGCGGGCCTCTTACCCGACCCGCAACGCTTTTCTGACCCTAAAAGAGAACCTTACCTACGTCACAGTTGGAATCGGTGTGCTACGTTTTTTTGGCTCAGCATACGTCAGCCTTTTAAACCCGATCGCCCGCATACTTTAACTGAGCTTCTAGGCGAGCAACGCACGAGGAAAACCCATGCCTTCAAAATCCACCAAGAAAGTCGCAAAGAAGACAGTTGTGGACAACACTGAAGACAAGGACGCGATCACGATGGACCGACGTTGTGACGATGATCGACGCGGCGGCAATCCAGAAGCATTGGATGTCGGTGCGATGCAGAACCCTCGTCGCAAAAAGAATCGTCGTCGTCATATCGACCCAACGACTTGCGAGCGAGATTACAGCGGACAAGAAATCGAATTCATGCGAGCGATGGACGAGTACAAGCGAAACGCTGGCCGCATGTTCCCAACCTGCAGCGAAGTACTCGAAGTCATCCGCTCACTGGGCTATGTTCAGCTTTCGCAAGACGAGCGAGAGTACCTGGGCCTTGAAGAGAGCGATACTTGGCAACCACAAGAACAAATTGACCCAGAAGAAGCTGAGCTACAAGAAGCTCTTGAAAACTAAGCTAGCGACAAAAATTCAACAAACATAAACCCAGAGCATTCATCGCTCTGGGTTTTTTGTTTCCTGGTTCACCAATATCGCGTAAACTGAGCTCTTGAATTCAGTTTTCAACGGAAGATCGATGCGACTGCTTGGTTATCTTTGGGCGTCTCCCAATACACTTTTCGGCATTGCAGCCGGCTTGATGCTCTGGGGACGCTTTCGTCTGGTCGAAGGCGTCGTAGAAATTCACGGCGGTGGCGTTGCACATGTTCTTGCCAACCTGCCCAACCCTGCGATGGCCATGACGATGGGGCATGTCGTGTTTGGGCAGACCCAAGCCGCGTTGGATATCACCCGAACACATGAACGAGTTCATGTTCAGCAGTATGCACGATGGGGGCCTGGATTTGTTCCTGCATACCTCGCGTGCTCGGCGTATCTGTACTTGCGTGGTCGCGACGGATATCGCGAAAACCCATTTGAAGTCGAAGCTTTCGCCGTGGACACACCCAATTGGGACTGAAATAAGTCTGGGCAAATCACTGCTTTGAAGTTGCGATTTTACCTCAGGCATTGTTTTTTGGAGTTGCGTTCTTGGGGTAGGCCGGACCGAGCAAACGCTGCAATTGCCGG
>CAYNNP010000259.1:0-9167 GCA_964398215.1 uncultured Pirellulaceae bacterium
CGGGTTGCCCAGCATGCCCCAACAAATCCCAACCGGACGTCGTCCGACCGATCGCGGACGAATCGGCTCGAAACGGCTCGGCCACATTCAGCACCAAATTGTCTCGCAAAATATCCAAACGATGGCTCAGCGCGGTCCCCAATTCGCGACGATTGGCCGTCGTGAATCCACTATGCGAAAGTTGAACATTCAGGTTCCACCAAAGTGCGTTCCACGCCGTCGGCTGCAACCAAGGTCCTTGGTTATCGATGATCCAGCCACGGTCTCGCGTGGCCGATGCAAGTTTGTATTGTTGAATCCAGTAGAACCCGTCCCAATACTGATCACCGGTCGATAAAAAGCTTGCGGGGTAATAGTCATGCCACCACTGACGATGTTCTGAAACCCACCTGTCATGGTCTGCCGCCGCTGCCTTGCGGACCGCTGCAACAGCTTTCTGGACGGCATCGACTTCGGGAAAACTATGCTGAACGCTTAACCACAGCTGTCGTTTGTTGTCGGTTTGTTTTTCAACCCAAGCGACTGCGGTTTGGCCACCCGAATGCAAGTTCTGAATGGCCGACTTTACACCGCCGGCGAATTCTTCAACGATCGGGTCAGGGTTCGCGGGAGAACGCGGCGTCTTGGCGCGCACGGCGCGTGGATTCCGCGCTTGCTCGGGAACGTACTCAAAACTTGCGCCCGAGAGATCGCCGGATGCATTGATTTCAAAGTACATGACGGGTTGATCGGCATGGACCAACGATGAAAAGCGGGCTTTGCCTTTCGCCGTAACCAACGTGCCGGTTACTTCGGCATCCCAAAGCCCAAGACGCACCGCACCGCCGGTCAAATCGGCAGGCAGGTTTACTTTCAGGTGACCGATGAAGTGCCGACCACGATTGAGCACCACGACGTTCTTTTCATTGAAATCGTCTTCTTCAAACGGTCGATGATCGTGGGCGGCCGAGCATCCGACGTCCCAGCGCAGCGTACGGCGATCGACCTGATACAGCATCGTGCCTTGTTCACCGTTGCCAAGAAATGGAGCTTGTTTCCAGCCCGTTGGCAACCGATTCCAGATCAAATCCTGTGACGCCAATAGGTCACTCCATTGGACCTGCTGGGTGATCGGTGCAACCAGTCCGGTTTCAGCACGCGAATGGTTGGCCAATGCAACAACTATCAAAGCAGCATAGCAAGCCACAATGCTTTTAGCGGCCTGAAACATTGTCAGATGAATCCTTGCTGGTTGAAGCGAATTGAATTGAAAACTAGCGGCCCTGTTCCCTTTGTCTACATCAAAATGTCATAGACTGGTTTGATTGGTTCAGGCACATCGGTTTCACCAAGCATTTGCCGCAAGTCGATCTCGGTGGTCGTGCACAGAGCCGTCATTGGAACGTCGTTGATGAAATTCTCGAATGGGTCTTCGCTAGAGTCTCCGACGGCTTCCATGGTCCAAAAGATCCATGAGATCACAACCGAGATTGGAACCGTCAACCAAATCATTGGCGAGCCACGCTCAGCCATCTCGCCGACGATTCCAAGTGGGATCAACCCGATAAAGATGAAAACAAATACTAAGCTAAAATAGGCGTACTGTCGTGGGAAAGGCGTGTTTTTGATTCGTTCGCATTTTCCCTGCAACGAATACATCTCTGTGATCAGGTTCATCATTCCCATCAGACGAAATTCGTCAACCAATCGATGTTTCTCAGCGACGCGTTTTAGTTCTTCGCTCTGCCAGCGAAGCAATTGCGTCGCAGCGTTGGCCTGCGAGCAGACGATTTGGCGTTCATTCTCATCAATCAACTCACTAATCCGATTGCTCATTGATTCAACGTCAGTTTCATGCGTTAGCCCCCCTAAATCGTGTTTGGACACGAATGACCAGGGCGTTTTGCGACGCAACTGGAATCGCAGCACGTGGATCCAAGCGATGTGTCGGTAGATCATCGAACGCTGAATCTCTTTGACAATCGATTCATCAACCGAATCTGGACAATGATAGCTGGAGACAAAACTGATGACTTGATTGCCCCAAGATCGGCTGACGTTGACAATGCCACCCCATATTTTACGAGCTTCCCAAAAGCGATCGTACGATTGGCTATTTTTGAAACCAACATAAAAAGCGACCGCGACACCAATCGTTCCAATGGGAGCAATTGGCAGGCTAAAATCCACTCCTCGCGCCTCAAAAAACAAGTGAACGGAAACGACGAGCGTCGCCCAAACGGTTGAAACAAAAACGATCCACCAAGCGAATCGAACAAGCATTCCAAACCGAACTGATCTACGCGTATACATTCAAAAATATCTCTCGTGGTTCAATGCGAACGAGCTAGAACTGCGACCAGTGCATCGTCAACACCAAGACTTTGGGTTCAGGCGTAAAAAGAGTCGTCGAGACTTTCGGCGATTCACGGCACCGGCCGAAACTCTTGACGAGTCCCGCTACCCAAAATTATGACTAGACCAAGCACTAGCTAGTGCGCAATCGTAACCCGATCAAAAAATCAAAAAATCAAAAAAAGGCTACTGATTACACGCACATCCAGCGTAGTTTAGTTGCCGGGCAACTCGCGTCACGGACTAGCGTGGGCCTCTGGGAAGATTTTCAATCAGGTATCGCAGGATCAACATTCTGACGTGCACGACCGACCCTGAGCCTTCCCGTAATCCGTGATCTCGATTCGGATACACCATATAGTCGAAGGGCTTGCCGAGTTCGATCAGCCGGTCGACTAGGCCTTCGATGATTTGAATATGCGTATTCGTTTCACCAGACCCGGTAACAATCAATAGCTTGCCCTTCAGGCCTTCGGCAAAGTTGATCGGTGCAGATCGCTGGTAACCCTCTGCGTTGACCTCGCGTGTACGCATGAAAATTTCTTGAAACCAAGCGTTGTACAGCCATGGTTGAGGCTTGGGCACGACAGCGATCCCAACGTGATAGATGTCTGGCTTTCGAAACATTGCGTTCAGCGTATTGGAACCACCGCCGCTCCAGCCCCAAATTCCGACTCGCGACAAATCGATGTACGGTTTCATCTCCGCCAACTTCTGTAATCCGGCGGCCTGTTCTTCGGTCGATAGTGGACCAAGGCTGCCAAAGACACTTCGCCGCCATGCCGCTCCCTTGGGGCAAGCCGTACCGCGGTTGTCGATTGAAACCGTGACGTAGCCCGCATCGGCAACGACGCGCAGAAAATCAATTTGCGCAGCGCCCCAGCGATCGAGAACGGTTTGCAAGTGCGGCTCGCCGTATACATACACAAACACCGGGTACTTCTTTGAATCGTCAAAATCACTTGGTTTGGTGATCGACGCATCCATGACGACATCGTTGCCGATATCAATCTTCACAAACTCTGTCGGCTGCCAACCGGGTTCCGTCGTTCGTTCGCGCAGATCAGGATTGTCCTCGATAACGCGAACAACCCGGTGACCATCGAGCTGGACAAGTTCAACCATTGGCGGACTGTTGATCGATGAAAACGTATGCACCGCCCACTTCGCATCAGGGGAAAAGTCATAGTCGTGTGTGCCGGATTGATCGGCCGGTGTTATCCGCTGCAAGTCGCCTGATCCATCCAGCGGAACACGATAAAGGTACTTTTGCGTCGCGTTTTCAGGCGACGCATAGAAGTAGTACCACCCGCCTTTCTCGTCGATCACCGCGCGATCGATAATGTCGTATTCGCCAGTAGTCAGTTTCTTTTCTTGTTCGCCATCGCGAGAGCATCGGTAAGCATGTCGCCAACCATCTTTCTCGCTGATAAAGACAAATGCCTTGCCACCATCGATCCACTTCAAACCTGAATTGATACCGTGGCTACCAACCACCCACGCCTCGTTGGTTTCGCTGTAGATGCGGTTCACTTCGCCATCGCCATCGGCATCGGGATCGATGATCAGAAAGTCACGTTTGTCGCGGAAACGACTGAGCATTTCAACAAGCACTTCGTTGGAGTTTCCAGCCCATCCGACTTGGCCAAGATAAAATCCTTCCTTGGGTGCATCGATGGGCAGCCACTGCAAGTTTTCGCCATCAGCATCCACGACGCCAACGCGGATCGATTCAATCTTGCCGCCGACTCTTGCGAACCGTCGTTCCCGGACGCGTGGGTACGATGGGTCACTGGGCATCAACATGGCGCGTAGTTTGACATCGCTACGGTCGGTCTCCGCAAACAAAACTCGCTTTCCGTCAGGACTCCAACTCTGATGACGGTAAGAGATATCACGCTCAGGATCGCGGTGGGTCAATTGAAATCGTTGGCCACTTTCAACATTTCGTGCAACCAGATTGCGTGTTCTACCAAACTCCAATTTGTGTTTGCCATCAGGCGAAACACCCGTTTCTCGTTTCTGCTCGGGAGAGTTCGATTCAACACGTTCGCCGCTTTCAACGTCGTAGCGCCAAAGCGTTAGCCTTCCTGACCGCGGGTTACGGTGCCGAACGGTGAAGGACGAGCTGTCCGAACGCCAATTTGGCTGGAAGGAGCGAGGTTTCCATTCGCCTCGATCGTAAATGGCCTTCAGACGCGAGCTGGCTTGTTGTTGCCAAGTCGAATCGTGCGGTGATTCGGCGTTCAGGCCGTTATCGCCGACAGCGAAAAAGAAAGTGAGTGTCGCGCAGGCGATTGTTAAAGTCGGTATCGGTCTCATGGTGCAAATTTAGGCGTAAGCGTGAGAATCGGCGTCACCAATATTGGCGATACGAACACGCCGGACAAGGATCCCGATGCAAAGACCGCATGCGTCTCGATTCGGCAAGCTACTTGTGGGAAATCCGCATCAGCAATTGGTGAAGTCATTGCTGATGCGTCATGCCATGGCGGGCATTCCCGTACGTTCCAAATCAATACGATTGGTTGCCGTTTCGGTCGGGCTACGTCGCTCGGAGATCGACGGCCACTTTAAAGCAGGCCTTAAATCGCCATGCAAACGGCTTTGGTTTCAAGATAGTTTTCCAAAACCTCGTGTCCCATCTCGCGGCCCCAGCCTGACTGTTTGTAGCCACCAAAGGGTAAAGCGGAATCGAACACGTTGTAACAGTTGACCCACACCGTGCCGGCTCGAATCGCTTTAGCAACTCGGTGACCTTCTTTGATGTCTGCAGTCCAGACGCCAGCGGCTAGGCCGTAAGCAGTATTGTTCGCTCGATTGATCAATTCCTCTTTGTCGCTGAAAGGCATTGCTGCAACCACGGGCCCAAAGATCTCTTCTCGGACCACTTCCATGTCTTCAGAAGTGTTTGTCAGCACTGTTGGTTTGACGAAAAAGCCTTCGCCCTTCAGAGCCTCGCCACCGCAAACGGCATTCGCGCCGGCTTCGCGGCCACGGTCCAAGAAACCGGAAACGCGTTCGAACTGTTCTTTCGATACCAGAGGCCCCATGTGGGTATCCTTGTCAAAACCATCGCCGATTTTGATCTTCTTCGCTTCCTCTGCGATACCTGAACACACTTCATCGAATACTTCTTGTTCAACGTACAGTCGCGAACCGGCACAGCAGCATTGTCCGTGGTTGAAAAAGATCGCGTTGGCTGCTCCTGGAATCGCGGTGCTCAGATCCGCGTCCTTCATGATCACGTTCGGGCTCTTGCCGCCCAACTCCAAAGTCAATTTTTTCAAGTTGCCAGAGGCTGCGTTGACGATCAGCTTGCCAACCTCGGTCGACCCGGTGAAGGCAACTTTGTCAACTTCGTCATGGGAAGTGAGTGCTGCGCCGGCATCACCAAATCCGGTCACGATATTCAACACGCCGTCGGGCAACCCTGCTTCCTGAATCAGTTCACCCAATCGCAAGGCTGTCAGCGAAGTCTGTTCGGCCGGTTTTAAAATCACGGTGCATCCGCACGCTAGCGCGGGGGCCAACTTCCATGCTGCCATCAACAACGGAAAGTTCCAAGGGATGATCTGGCCGACAACGCCAACTGGTTCACGAAGCGTGTATGCATGAAAGTTTGCTCCTGGTGCATACGGAACCGAGATTGGAATCGTGTTGCCTTCGATCTTGGTGCACCAACCGGCCATGTAGCGAAAGATATCGGCAGCCAACGGAACATCGGCGCCGCGCGCGACAGCGTACGGTTTTCCGTTGTCGGCGGTTTCCAACATCGCCAATTCGTCGTTGTGTTTTTCGATCAGGTCGCCGATCTTCCAAATCATTTTGCCGCGATCCGAGGGCGTCATCTGTGACCAAGGCCCCCTGTCGAACGCTTGTCGAGCCGCTTGCACGGCGACTTGCACATCCGCGTCTTTTCCGTGAGCCACCTGGCCAATGACACTGGCCGTCGCTGGGTTCAAAACATCAAACGTTTGTCCATCGGCTGCGTCAGTCCACTGTCCATTGATCAGTAGTTTTTTGGGTGACGACAAAAACTGGGTGACGTCGGACGGTAAATTTCCTGCGACAGTTGACATGACACTTGTTCCAATAGAAAAGGATCGGGATTTCAAACTGGCCTGCTGTCTCTCAAGGCCAACTTGAATTGTAACGCATGTTGGACAACGATGTGGGACTTTACCACAGATCATTTTGGCTACAATTTCGACTACTTCCTAGCTTGATCAAAAGACCCGGACAATGAATCGATTTTCTATCCGACCGTGCGCCATCGGGCTGTGCGTTTTCACAACCTTAATTTTTTCTGTTTCAACACCTGTCAATGGTGACGATCTGGAGCTGAAGAAACGGATCAAGGACTTGAATGCCGACCAAGCAAATCACTGGATCTACAACGATATCGCAGCAGGTTTTGCCAAAGCCAAACAGAGCGGCAAACCGCTTTTCGTTACGTTTCGATGCGTGCCTTGCAAAGCATGCTTGGGGTTTGACGCGGAAGTGGCAGATGGCAACGACGTGATCAAAAAGATTGCCAAGGAGAACTTTGTCTGCGTAAGGCAAATTGAAATGAAGGGAGTTGACTTGACTCAGTTTCAATTCGACCACGACTTGAATTGGGCTGGAATGTTCTTGAATGCTGATGGAACGGTTTACGCTCGTTATGGCACGCAGAGCGAGGCGGGTCCCGATGAGTTCAATTCAACAAAAGGTTTGGCAAACACGATGAAACGAGTGTTGGAGTTGCATGCTGATTATCCCAACAACGCCAAGCTATTCCAGAACAAGACTCCGCCGCAAAAGAAATGGAAGACGGCACGAGAGATGCCGACGTTGAATCCAAGCATCCAGGTTGACGGGCAAACGACACGATCCAACTGCATCCATTGTCACAACATTCATGATGCCGAGAATGCGATGTGGCAGAACAATGGCACGATGACCAAAGAGCGACTTTGGCGATATCCACTGCCAGCAAATATCGGCCTGGAAATTGGCGCGTTGGACGGCCGAACAATCAAGTCTGTCGTTCCAGGTGGTCCGGCAGCCCGTGCAAACGTGACCGCAGGCAAAACCATCAGCCAAATCAACGGGCAAGCGGTTTCTTCGATCGCTGACCTGCAGTGGGCCTGGCACCATCTTCCCAATACGGAAACACAATTCGAATTGCAATTTGCTGATCAGTCCAAGACAACCATCCGTTTGCCTGCAGGCTGGAAGAAAACGGATATCAGTTGGCGAGGCAGTCTATGGGAACTGAGTCCGGTGCTACGCGTCTGGACCCCGGCGGCGACAGACGATGTTCGTAACAAGCTAAAAGTCAAAGACGGTGATGGGGCGCTGCAAGTCAAATGGATCAATCGAGGCAAACCAAGTGGAAAGGCCGCTGCCAAAGCTGGTTTAAAAAATGGAGATGTGATTGTGAAGTTGGCCGGAAAGCCGGTGCCAAACACGCACAGAAGGTTCAACTTGCTGGTCAAGATGAACTACAAGGTTGGACAAACCCTGGACTTGACGGTGCTGCGAAATGGAAAAGAAATGCAAGTCGAACTTCCATTGGTGGAGTAGAGAAAGTTACTTTGGCGGATCCGCTAGAAAGTGCTGAAAGAACGCATAGATAACTTGATTCGATTCTTCATTCGGAGAGTGATCGGGGCGGTTGGTCATGGCGACTCGGTTTTTGCGGCCGAGCACTTTATTGACGGCGACACTATGGTTCAATGCTTGCCAACGAGCACTTGGGTCTTCGGAGCCTCCGGATACAAGAAACGGGCGTGGGGCCATCAGCGCATGCAGCTCATGCAAGTCGTGTCCTTGTTCGCGTAACTGTGGATAAAGTCCGCGAGCTGGATTGTCGGCTGTAATCAAACCACGTTTTCGCCAAGGCTTGGGATGATACCCTAGATACCAAGGTTCCCAGTAGTTCACGCTCGATCGCGCATCATCGAAAACGATGCCCGGATCAGACCACGCAGCGCAGGCAAATTTATCAAACAGACAAGAAGCGAACATCGCCCACTTGCCACCAAACGAATGACCGACGATGCCAATGCGTTGCGAATCAACTTCCGGCCTAGCCGCCAGCACATGCCAAGCGTTGGCGGCCGCGTAAGCCAACATGGACAGCGGTGCGACCTGCGCGTTTTCGATACTTGGATGGTACAGCGAAAAGGTCCGCGACTTGGTGGCTTGGGTTGTACCGATCGATAGCGTTACGAATCCTCGCTTGGCCAGCTGAATCGCAAAATCTCGGTTGGGTTTCAACAACCCGATGGCGGTTTCTGGTTCGTAGTAGACAGTGATCACTGCTGGCCTCGGTTGGTCTCCGTCAGGCACCAACAGATATCCTTGTGTTGTTTCTTGGGGCGTCCAAGCAAAACGAACGGTGTGCTTTGTCAGATTGCCAATTCGAACCGACTCCAAGACTTCAAACGATTGATCGGTTATCAACGGCGGCCACTTGCCAAGACTCTTCTCCCAGAAACTAAAAATCTCTGATCGTCGTTTTTTCCAATCGCGCTCGTTCTGTACCCGATCACCATCGGCAAACAACAAAGGCGAATGATAAGAACCAAAGTCATTCACATATTCTTGCGGCGGATCGAAGAACGGTGCAATCGTTGCCAAAGCCTTCGATTCCGCATCGCCCGGCTGGGCATTGCCAACTTCGCAGAAAAAATGTGAAACCGACAGGCATGTCCAAAGACAAGCAAACAATATTCGAATCATGCTTTTGCTTTTGTGTAACTGCAATGTGGAACACGACAAATTACGGTGCACCATGAAAGAGCGTCTGTTTAGAAACTGATGTTGCACCAAATTTCGCCAGC